>CAYYCW010000023.1:0-13798 GCA_964470435.1 uncultured Treponemataceae bacterium | reverse complement strand
AAAGAGCTTAGAGCTTTTCCCGCCTTACCTTGAAGTCTCTAAGGTTTTCGCCTTCCGCGAGTGCGTGGCGCTTTTTTTCCCTTTCCTGAAGAGCCTCTTGCGCGCGGACGCGCCTTTCGCTCGGCTGCCTCTTCTTTCTGCGCCAGGCGCCTGAGCTTTCCAGTACGTGGGCCTTTGTGTTGTCGGCAAAATAAAGCATGAGTATTTCAAGTATTTCCTTTTTTAGGCTTTCCTGTAAAACAGGGAACATTGCCTCAACGCGCCTTTCAAGGTTGCGCGGCATCCAGTCGGCGCTTGAAAGGTAAAGCTCGCCCTCGCCGCCGTTTTCAAACCAAAAAACGCGCGAATGCTCAAGGTAGCGGTCAATTATGCTTGTCACCGTGATGTTTTCACTTAAGCCCTCCACGCCAGGCGAGAGCATGCAGATGCCGCGTACGTTAAGGTCAATCTTCACGCCTGCCTGCGACGCCCTGTAAAGGGCTTCTATGATTTCGGGGTCGGCAAGGCTATTCATCTTGGCAACAATGCGCCCCTGCTGACCCGCCATGCTACGCTCAATTTCCCTTGCAATGAGCGACAAAAGCTTAGCTTTCATGTTTGCGGGCGCTACTACAAGTCGTGACGTGGGCATTGCAGCCGAATATCCCGAAATCATGTTAAAAAAAAGCGTTATGTCAGCGTTAAGTTCCCTGCTTGCAGTAAAGACAGACATGTCACTATAGAGGGCGGCAGTCTTGTCGTTGTAGTTTCCAGTGGCAAGATGGGCGTAAGCGCGCACTGCGTCTGCTTCTTTCCTTATAACTTGCAAAGCCTTGGCGTGCACTTTAAGATCTGCAATTCCGTAAACTACAATTATGCCTGCATTGGAAAGCTCCCTCGTCCAGGCAATGTTTTGCTCCTCGTCAAAGCGCGCCTTTAGCTCAACAAAAACCGTAACCTGCTTGCCAAGCGCGGCCGCCCTTTTTAGGGACTTTATGATGGGAGAATGCCTGCTTGTCCTGTAAAGGGTAATCTTTATTGCAAGCACGTTAGGATCTTCGGCCGCCTCCGCCACAAAGCGCAAAACGGGGTCGTAAGACTGATATGGCACATGAAGAAGCACGTCCCGCGCCTTAATCACGTCCCATAGTGGCTCATCTTTGGGGAAATCAGGAGAGGAGTAATGCTTCCACTGAGGATAGTGCAAGGATTCCGCTGGACAAAGCCTTTCAATGCCTTCAAGAGCGGAAATGTCTAGCGGGTTACCCGCAACGTAAACATCGCCTTCTTCAAGGTCAGAGCTCACGCGCAAAAACTCAGCGAGCTCGTTGCTTTCCTTTGAACACAAAAGGCGCACAGGTTTTGATGATTGGCGCAAGGAAACCACTTCTTCCATTGCGGCAATAAAGTCCGCATCCCTTTCCTCATCAACAGGGAGGTCTGCAGCACGAGTTATCTTAAAAAGCATTGACTCAGCTACAGAAAAGCCTGGAAAAAGCTTAAAACCAAATACACGTACAATGTCGTCTGCAAGGGCGAAAAAAATGCCTTTTCCCTTGCCTGGAATTTCTACAACGCGGTCAAGGCTTGAAGGCACCTGCACAACTGCAACGCGCTTTTCGCTGCCTGCTTCATTTGCGCTAAGGGAAAAGGTTGCGTGAACGCGCAAGCTGATTACGCTGTGGATAAAGTCAGGCGTGTCCGCGCGCATTGGCGTTAAAAGCGGAAAGATGTTGCTGTCAAAATAGCCCGACAAAAAAGTTGACTGCTCCTCGCTGTATTCTTCAGGCTTTACGTATTTTATGCCTTCAGCCTCAAGCGCGGGTAGAATTTCTTCTTCTAGAGTAGCATATTGAAGGGATACAAGCTCGCGCGCGCGTAGCGATATTGCCTGCATTTGCGCCGCCGCTGTCATCCCTGAAATGTCTTTTTCACCTTCATTTTTTGCAAGAAGAGCTTTAATACCCGCTACGCGCACCATAAAAAACTCATCAAAATTGGATGAAACAATAGAAAGGAATTTAAGCCGCTCCAAAAGAGGAACATCCTCTTGCCTTGCCTCGTCAAGCACCCTGCCGTTAAACTCTAGCCAGGAAAGCTCCCTGTTAAAAAAAACTGTCTCTTTTCGCTCATCTTTTTGCCTTTTCATGCTTTACCCTAAAGCTTCACCGGACAATTGCAACCGAATAGCCAAAAACTTGCTCAAAGAGATTTCCCTTTCTTTCAAGGGCGAGCTTTTCCATTGTTGTGTCATGAGCTCCAACAGGATGCAAAAAGAGGGTGTCAGGTGTAAGCTCAATCTTGTATTCACTGACGTGCTGCGAATGCCTGCAGTCAAGGGCATCCGCTACGCGCAAAAGTGCTGCAAGCTTTAATATCATTGTCCTTTCATCGCGCGGCAAAACAGTATAGCCTGTATCGTCAGGCTGTGGGTTATCCCCCCTGTGGTAGCGCACAATATTTGCAACAATGCCCAAATCTTCCCGGCTAAGGCCAAAAATTTCTGAATTACGCACAATGTATTCGCCGTGAAGGTGATGCGCCGCTTCTCCTATAAAGCTCCCGATGTCATGTAGAATGGCTGAAACTTCAAGCAGCATTCTTGCGCGGCGGTTTAGCGCAAGCTCGCTTTCAAGGGAATCAAAAAGAAAGATGGACATTTTGCGCACATATTCAAGGTGCTTCCTGTCAGAGCGAAATTTTTTTGCAAGCGTAAGGGCTGAAGAAACTGTTTGCCTGTAAAAGTCAACATAAAAGGGCTCTTTTCCTTTTGCAAGCTGCGAAAGAACAATGCCTTCGCGTATGGACTGGTAAGGCACAATGATGTCGCAGGCAGCTGTCTTTTCAAGAAAAAAGCGGTAAATGCCTAAGCCGGGAAGCAAAGCTTCAGCTTCGCTGTAGCTTATGCCGCAGTTGCGGGCAATCTCTTCTGTAGAATAGCTTGAAATACTATCTACAAAGCTTTCAAAGTCGCTTCTCTTTATTGCAGAGTAGAGCTTGTCAGCCTTAACGCCTACATTGCTTGCTGCAAGCCTTATGTCGCTTCCAATGGCAATGAGTTGCTCTACTGTGTCTAGCGAAAGCTCGCCGTTTAGCTTTTCGGCAGCGGTTTTGCCCTGCTCTTCAAGAAGGCGGCTCATGTCCTTCATTGTTCCGCTTAACGCCTTTACATGCTGTTCAACAGAAACTGTTCCTATAGAAAAGCTATGCGAGGCGGCTATTTTTCCATCTTTCATCAGCATAATTTCTGTTGAGCCGCCGCCAACATCCATTATGATAGAATTCAGTTTTAACCGATCTGCGTTAGAGTTTTTTAGCGCGCTTAAAACTACTAAGTACAGCAAGCGCATCTCTTCAATGCCATCCATTACATTAACACGAAAGCCTGTCTTTACAGCAATCCTGTCAAGCACGGAGTCTCTGTTTTCAGCCTTTCGTATTGCGGTTGTAGCAACAACTGCAATATCGCTTTCAGCAACGCCCCAGTTATTCATTGCTTCCTTAAAGCGGTTAAGGATAGAAAGGCACTGCAAAAGGGATTCGCGCGAAATGCTTCCCAATGTAAAAACATCACGTCCCAAGGGAACGGCAAGTCCTGCCTTGTCAAGCGTTTCCCAGCTGTTGTCTGAAAAAAGCTGCACTACAAGCAGCCTTATTGCAGTAGAGCCTATTTCTATAACGCCTTTAAGGCGCGCCTGATTTTTTACGCCTTTCATAGCTTGTCTATGAGCATTGAACATTTGCCAGATGGAATAGGAAGCGTTTTCTTTTTTTGCCCAAGTATATTTATTGTAAAGTAATAGAGCTTTTCGCTATCCATGTGTATTTCCCAACCGCGATGGCTTTTGTTTGAAAGAATTGTAATTAAATTGCGCTTTAGGCTTAAGTTTTCAATTCCCATAACCTCAAGATTTGGGATAATCCAGTCCACTGTCTTACGCGGAAGGCTTATGCTCAAGCCTATAACATTTTCTATCATAAGCGCTATTGTAGAAAGAGCAGCACCTGCCAAATATTGCTTGCGCGGAAACTCATCATTGCCTTCAAACACGGCAGGCCCTTCCTTTGTGGGAAGATATGCTTCCCACAAGCAGCCCTTGCTGCGGTCGCCCTGCGGGGCAAGGGTGTCAAGAACATAGTACAAGTGGCGTATAGAGTATTCCCTAGCCAATTCCCAGCGGTTATATTTTTGAAGCCCTTTTATTACCATAAAATTTAGGGTAGGGAATACGCTTCCCCTTGCTCCCATTCCGCTTTCGCTAAAGTCAGGGTCATCAAGTGAAAGGGATGGAAAAGGGTGTTCAGAGCCAAAGGTTTCTGGGTTTTGTAAATGCGAAATAAGCCTTTCAGCCTTGCTTTCGTTTGGCATTTCAGCAAGTAGCGGCCAAAATCCCGCTATTGTCTTTTGCGGAAGGCGATTTTCTTCTGCATCAAGGTCATGGTAAAATCCTGTTTCAGGATCCCACATTTTAGAATTGATTCTAGTTTTAAGCGAAAAATAAGCGCGCTTATACCTAAACGATAAATCCTTATTGTTTAGTATATCGCCTAGCGCCGACATGTAGAGGGCGTTTACCGCAATAGCCGTGTTAAAGTCAACAAGATAGGCTGCGTTCTCGCGCGGGCTATTTGGCATGGCTACTGACGCAAGCGGCGCTTGGTAAAGCCCGTTTTCGCACTTAAACATTAGATCAACCCATTCTGAGTATTTTTCTAGAACAGGAAGAATTTCCCTTATACGCTTTTTGTTTCCGCCCTTGTGGTAAAGATTAAACTCAGCCCAGGCAAACAGAGGCATGCCAATGCCTTCAGGATTATCGCTTGAAACAACAGGTGCTTCTGTTTTTAGATTATACTTCCATCGTATTGCGCCATTTTCTTCTTGCCTTGAATAAAAAAAGTCAAGGTTTTGGTCGGGATGGTAGTTTCTGTTTGAATACACAAAAAAAAATGATGAAAAAATGCTTCCATGCTGGCTTATTGTCAAGCTGTCATTATAAGGATATACAAAGTACCCTTCTGGGGAAACTTCTTGTGTTTCGGGAATAATCCAGCAATCTTGAAGCCAACCCCAAGTTCTATCGTAAACGTCGACAAAATCCTGGTCATAAAAGTGAATTTTAGGGAAATCCCTCTTAGTCAAAATTTTCTCTCCTAAAGGTGAACACGGTAAGAGCAACAGTATAGCACAATGCAAGGCTATCTGGCATATTTTCTTTTTGTAAATAAGGTAAAAATGATAAAAAAAGCTAGGAATTAGAAGCTAGCGGCTTTTCAAATTCGCTGTATAAATTTAGTCGACCTTTGACTTAATGCATTTTAGCTTAAAAAACAAGGGTTTTCTTTTTTATGTTTTGCGTTAAAAAAATGTTTCATAATATGCGTAAAACGTGTACAATGTGCAATATGACAATAGATAAAGTTGAACGCGGTGAAGACGGACTGCCACTTGCAGATGAAAAAGAACTTGCTTCCATTGACAAGCTTTTAAGCAGCAGCCAATACAAAATTAAAGAGTCGCATGGACTTTTTGGCATAAAGAAGAATGACTTTCTAAGCTATGATTTTGTTGTTGACGTGCTTAACGATTTAATGGAGCATGTCCAACTATTTGTTGCTTATGTAAAGAGAATGATTCCACCTGTGCAAAAAGAATTGTTTTTTTCCGCAATAAAAAAGAAAAATACTATAGCAGAAGGTATACTTAAAACAACGCTTGAAATAGACCTTAAAGCCCTAAGTGAAATGTTGGGAAGCCTTCAAGCTTCGCCAAGGGAAGTGCCTGTCGCTGCAATTCAGCCCTTTCTAAAAACGCTTTACAAGCATCTTATATGCATTTATTATCTTAAGCCTGATTACGTTGCATACTGTTTTAGGGAAATATACAAGATTGCAACCGAATCTCATGTGCCTGCAGATCCTAAAAAATTCCAAGATGATATAATAGCGGCAATACAAGAAGCAAACTACATTTACAGTAAGATTTTTCCTTTAATGTACCCGCTTGTACTAAGGATGGTGTCCCCTGTTATGCTGAGCGAGCGAGGTCTTTTCTATAAGAATGGCTCCAAGGTACTTGCTTGGCTTGAAGTTAGCCCTGAAAAAATCCTTTTCCCTTTAAAGAAAAAGTCTAGTGCTAAAGAAGATACTGCTGATGATGAGCAAGTCGAACAGGAAAGGCGCATCGCAGTTCCTGAACGCGTTACTGAGGGACTTAAGGCGCTGGAAAACCTCTTCCCTGAAGCAGGCTGGGAAAGGATTATTGACTTTCCTTATTCAAGGACAGATTTTGCGCCGTATTTTGCAAGCATATTTAAGCTTTCTGATGTGTTTGTACAACTTAATCCGGGCCATCCAATGCATTTTACAATGCTTCTTTGCCAAATTATTTTAGAGCTTTTGCAAGGGCTAAGGCAAATTGATTTTGAGGGTGCTGCATTTAAGGACGAGCTTCATTCTATTATAGATGGCTGGGTTGTGTATAAGGAAAATATTTTTGACAAGGACCTTGGCGAAAGCCTTGAAGCCTACACGCACCAGCTTTATAGCCAGCCTGAGTTTGAAGGCACCCCGTACGCCATGAGGCTTGTATCAAACATGTATTCTATTATACGCAGTTATTTTCTTCCCTTTTTTAACACTCACCTTCATCCTATAACAAAGCTTTCGCAAGAGTGGCTTCCGCCTCTTTTTAAGAGAACAGGGCTATTGATGGACATGCTTAAAGAATATACCAATATTGCAGAGCAAAAGCGAAACCTTGCGGAAATAGAAGGGGGAAAAAAGCCTTCTCCAGATGAAGCTTCTGGCATGTTTGGCCAATATCAGTTTGAAGTGCCTAACCCTGTTTCAAGGCGCTTGGACGCGCTTTGCAGCATAAAAAAATTGCACAAAAAAACAAATGCTACTTTAATTAAATATTGCACCTTGATAATTTCTGTCCTTGACTGGTGGATAAATGAGCCAATAAGCCCGGCTTACAACGCTCATCTGCCAATACTTTACAGGGCAAAAGATGACGAAAGCGCTGTTCCTGTATTTAGCATTTCAGCAAGAACGGATGTTGAACAAATTTTTCAAGATAGCTTAAAGCGCCCGCCAACCACTAAAGATTAAAGCGCTCGTCCCCTCGTGTAAAGTTCTACATTGGCGCTGCCGAAATTGTAGTTGTATGTTTTTATTCGGGGGGAATCTATGAAACTTAAACCCATACTTACAGTGACTTGCGCTAGTATCTTAGTATTTTTTGCGCCTTCTTTAGGGGCAAAAACCCTTTTGAAGGGGAATGCTCTTGCTTCTTATTACGGGGCACCATTTCATGGGCGGCCTACCTCAAGCGGCGAAATGTTTGACATGCATGGAATGACAGCAGCGCATAAAACCCTGCCCTTTGGGACAATGCTTGAAATCGTCAATCTTGAAAACGGAAATTCAGTTATTGTTCGTGTTAATGACAGGGGGCCTCATGTTAGTGACAGGGAGGTGGATATTTCTTTTGGGGCTGCGGAAAAGCTAGGCATTATAACTTCAGGAATTGCGCGCGTGTCAATTTACATTCTTGATGATGACGAAATAGGCGCTAATAGCTTGGAAACTAAGGATATATTTAGCGAAACTCCTTTAATTGTAATGCCTGCCCAAACAGATCCTTCATATGAAGTAACTTCAACTCCTGTGCAAGCTACTAGTCCCTTGCCGCCTAATCCTGCGTACGGAGGATATAGCAACCCCTTGTCGCAACAGAATACTTCTTCAGAGCAACCTCCCGCATGGTCAGCTAACACAAGAAGCAGGATAACTGCTTCGTCTGACAATTCGCGCCTTTGGAGAATTCAGATTGGTGCTTTTTCAAGGGAAGAAAACGCAATAAGGCTTGTGCGTGAACTGCGCGCGGTAGGGCTTGAGCCTGCATATGAAAAAAGCGATGAAACAATCCGCGTTGTACTTACAGCTGTAGAAGAAAGCCAAATTGAAGATGTAAAAAACGTGTTGCATAGCGCAGGCTTGTACGATTATGTTTTGCAAAGGGAACGCTAGGATTTACGGTTCATATTTTAAGGGAAACACAAAAAAGAGCTTTGTGAGTTTCCCTTAAATTAGAATTTTAAGCCAAAGCTAGCAGCTAGATTTTATGCTAAATGCAAAAGCAAGGCGTATAGGCGTATCACCCCGTAATTTTTAGCCTGCCTGTTGCCTGGTTTTAGCCAGGAGGGCAGGCAGGCTATTCCTTCGCTACAATCAGCGTAAAAATTGCGCAACAAGATTGAAAAGATGTATCTCTTGATTTCTCTCAAGGACTGCGCCTCAAAATCAGCATCATTCTCCTTTAGAACTGTGCAGCCCTAAAGACTTAAGCGTTTTACGTTGCTAAACAGCGCGTTTAATGATAGTATGCAGAATATGAGGTATTCGATCTCGTATTCTAGCTTGACTGGAAACACACAGTCCCTTGCAGAATATATGCGCGTTGTGCTTCCGTCAAAGGACTGCTTGTTTTTTGGAAGCAACGCCGACATTCCTCATGAAATTATACCTGAAGTTGACACCTTATTTATAGGATTTTGGACATATAATGGCCGTTGCGATAGTGACACCACAGAGTTGATTAAAATAATAAGAGGTAAGCGCCTAGCCATTTTTGGCACTTCAGCCTTTGTTGGAAGCAAGCCGTATTTTGCCCGCATTGTTTCTAGAATAACTCCCTTTGTTGACCAATCTTGCACAATGGTGGAGCCTTTTATTTGCATGGGAAGAATAACTGAAGAGATGCTTGCACGCTATAATGCTGCTCTTAAACAAGACCCTGACAACGCACGCCTTATCCGCCTTATTAAAAACTATGAGCATATAAAATCGCATCCCGATAGCAATGACTTTAATAATCTTTTAGCTTGGATAAAGTCAGTGCTTAAAGATGCTTGAATTTTCATGAAACTACAACTTACACACTTTTTGGCTATTGCAGTAGCTTTGCTGTTGCCGCTTTCTGGTTATGCTGCTTCTGTAACTGCGGATTCTGACGATGAGCTAGAAAAGCAGCCTAAAGCGCAAGTTGCTAAAAAAGAAAAGAAAGTTATAAAGAGCTTTCCTTCGCTCGACTTGGCGTGGTTTTTGCACGGGTTAAAGAATAACGGAATTGCGCTGGCCCTAAACTACGAGTGCCTTGTTGTAAGCCATTTTTCCATTAGGGGGACGGCGGGAGCTATGTTTTCTTTGCTTCCAGATGAAAATGAATATTGCCTTGGCGTTACAACATCTCTTTTTGCTAATTGGTATCCTATGGCTAAAACGCTAGACAAGCTATACTTGGGGGCTGGGGTTACCGTAGATGTTCTTAATTACTTTGGCGGGGAAAACCTTCCAAGCTTGCCTATAGATGCCCTTGTCTTTGCCACGCCGCTTATTGGATGGAAGCAAAATATTGCCAATGTCGTTGTGCTTGATTTTTACGGCGGCTACGGCTTTCTTATTTTTAACACGCATCGTGTTAGCTCTACAGATAATTATATCCGCAGCGGCATTCAACTTGGCATAAGATTTAAGCTTCTGTATCTAAATAAGGTTGAAAAAAAATGAAGAAAAGCCTTGGGGCAAACCCTTTAATTTACCCGCAGCCTGTTCTGATTATTGCGACGTTTAACGCTGATGGCACAGCTAACGCGATGAATGCAGTGTGGGGCGGTGTTTGTGATTACAAAAAGGTGTCAATGATTATTGATAGGGGCCACAAGACAGTAAAAAACTTGCTTGAGCGAAAAGCCTTTACTTTAAGTATTGCTGATTTTCCGCATCTTGTGCAGGCTGACTTTTTGGGTATTGCAAGCGGCAATAGCGTGGCGGACAAGGTAAAAAAGGCTGGGCTTTCTTGGGAAAAAAGCGAAAATGTAGACGCGCCTGTAATAACTGACTTTCCGCTAACGCTTGAATGCCAACTTGAAAGCTATGACGAAATACATGAGCGTGTCATTGCGGAAGTTGTCAACACGCTGGCCGATGAATCCATACTCAGCGACGGAAAGATTGACCTTGCAAAGTTTAAGCCTATAACCTTTGACGCCTTTAACCGCGCCTACGTTACTCTTGGCGAAACTGCAGGCAAGGCGTTTAGCGCAGGCAAGGTTCTCCTTTAAGTACCTTGCCTTGCGCTAACTTGGATTTACCGCGCGGCGCTAGATGCGGGACCAGCGCTTGCGCTAAGCTCAGCTTGAAGCTTACTAGAATGGGGGTTTCCTTGTGCGCCTTTTTTTTTCCAGCTTAAAAGAAGCGCGGAGTTTACAATCACTACCACCGAGCCTGCGTTATGCACAAGAGCTCCCGTTACAGGATTGAGTACGCCTGAAATTGCAAGGGCAATGGCCGCAAAGTTCAGTAGCATGGAAAACGACAAATTGCACTTGATTGTAGTCATCATGCGCTTGGAAAGGCGTATAAGGTGAGGCAGCTCCCTTATTTCGTCATCCACCAGAACAATGTCAGCTGCGTCCACTGCGATGTCGCTTCCAATCCCGCCCAGCGCAATGCCCGCAAAGGCTTTCTTTAAGGCGGGGGCGTCGTTTATGCCGTCTCCCAGCATGCAAACCTTAGTTCCCGCAGCCTGGTATTCGTCAATAAAGGCGAGCTTATCGGCCGGCAAGCAGCTTGAGCGCACCTCGCCAATGCCTACAGCGGCCGCTACAGTGTTTGCAGCCTTTTCATTGTCGCCCGTCAAAAGAACAGCCTTTACCCCCGCCTCTTTTACAGCCTTTATTGTTTGCGCAGCATCCTCGCGCAAGGTGTCTGAAAGGGCGGCAAAGCCTGCGGGCTTTCCGTCAACAGCAATGAAAATTCCCGCGCAGCCCTTGTCAGAAAAGCCCTCTGCAATTTTAGAGTGTTCCTCTTTAAGCTCAACGCCTCTTTCTGCAAAAAGAGAAGCATTGCCTGCAAGCACCTCTTTGCCTTCAACTGAGGCGCGTATTCCCCTGCCAGGAAGCATGTCAAAGCCTGAACTGTCAGGCAACGCTTGGCCGTGCTTTTCCCTGTAGCAAGCAGTGATAGCCTTACCTAAAGGATGCTCCGAGCGGGATTCCGCCGCAGCTACAAGGCGGTAAAGCTCATTTTCTGAAAGCATCGTGCCATCAGCTCCATTAAACGGGACGATTGCCGCCACCTTTAGTTCGCCCTTGGTGAGTGTTCCTGTCTTGTCAAATGCAGCAATAGAAACGGAGGCAAGACGCTCAAGCGCGTCGCCTTCCCGCACAAGAAAGCCGTGCCGCGTTGAGTTGCCGATACCTGCCATAATCGCTGTGGGCGTTGCAAGCACGAGGGCGCAGGGGCAAAAGACTACCAGCACAGTCACCGCGCGGATAATTTCCCCTGTAACAAGCCAAGTGCTAAAAGCTGCTACAAGGGCTATCACCACAACCCAAGTTGCCCAGCGGTCGGCAATGCCTACAATCTTTGCCTTGCCCGCGTCCGCCGACTGTACAAGCTTAATCATGCGCTGAACGGAGCTGTCCTCGCCTACTTTAAGCGCGCGCATGTCGAACGAGCCAAACTGGTTTACGCCCCCGCTTGTAACAGCAGAGCCTTCTGACACATCAACGGGGAGGGATTCTCCTGTCATTACAGCTTGGTTTACAGACGTTGCGCCTGAAATTACCACGCCGTCAACGGGAACGGTTTCGCCTGGAAGCACACGGATAATGTCGCCAACGCAAACCTTTTCTGCGGCGATAATCTCCTCTTTTCCTTCCTTTATAATGCGCGCTGTTTGCGGTGTCAGGCGGACTAAGCGCTCTATGCCTGCCCGCGCCTTGGAAACAGTGAGCTCTTCCAAAAGCCCGCCAAGCTGCATGATGAAAGCAACCTCGCCTGCCGCAAAAATCTCCCATGTCGCTACGGAGGCTATGAGTGCTAGCGAGACAAGCACGTCAGCCTTTATATCGAATTCTGTTACAACACCGATTATCGCGCGGCAGATGATAGGCACGCCGCACAAGATGATTGCAACCCACGAAGGGTCAATGCCAAAAGGATGAATCCCAAACATCCCCACCACAAGAGGAGGCAGGGAAATAGCAAGGAAGGCTATATCCTTTTTTGTTCCGCCCGCGTCAAGCAAGCTTTCAAGCTTTTCCATTATAGGATGATTTTTATTCATATACATATACCCCTATGGGTATATTAGCTTGAATATAGCCAGCCGTCAAGCGAATAGCAGAAAAATCAATGCATATTCGCGAACCGCTCCACAGCCTTGGAAAAGTTAGCTATTGTTTGCTCCGCGTCTCCGTGTTCGATGCCGTCGCGCACGCAGTGCTTTAGGTGGCCTTCTAGAACAACCTGACCCGCCCTGTGCAAGGCGGACTTGGCGGCGTTAAGCTGCGCGAGAATATCCTCGCAGGGAACGTCTTCTTCTATCATTCTGTCAACGGCCTGCACTTGGCCTATAATCTTTTTTAGCCTACGGTGCATGCTTTCAATGTCCATGCATTGCTTCATCTTGTAAGTCCCCTATCCCTTGCGGCAAGCCAATCTGATTTTTCCATAACGCAAACATGCATTGTGCGTGTGTCCCCCGTTAGCTTCCAAAACATATTTTTGTTTGTGTGATGATACTTAAAGCCGCATCTTTCTTGCACTTTTTTTGACCGTTCGTTGCCTTCAAAGTAGGCGCACCACAGCCTGCAAAGCCCCTTCTCCTCAAAGCCAAAGCGCGTCATTTCCGTAAGAGCCTCAGGCATGAGCTCCTTGCCCCAATATGGCACGCCCAGCCAAAAGCCTATTTCCCCTTCGCCTTCTGCAAGCTCGATATTACTGTTTATGCTGTTCATTATGTTGATTGATCCGCATGGCTCCATTTCTTCCCTTAAAACTATTGCGAAAGTGTCAGGCAGGGAAAACACCTCTTTTATAACGCGCGCGCTATCCTCTTCACTTTTATGAGGCTTCCAGCCTGCAGAGCTGCCCACGCTTGGATGCGAGGCGAGAGCATATAGCCTTTTGGCGTCGGCTTCTTGCCACGGGCGCAAGATGAGGCGAGCCGTCTCCAAATTCATAAGCCTAACCTTAGCACAGAAAGCAGGGCAAAATCAAGGATTCTGCAAGTTCCTCGTCGGGAAGCTAATAGCTAATAGCTTTTTCTGCACTTTTCTATTATGACGCGCAAATTATTAGAATGTTGCGCAGGCGCTAGCGTGGTGGCATTAACCTATGCTATAATGCAGTGCATTTTGAAAAACTACAGGATTCAAATGAAAAGGATTGCCGCGCTGTTTTTTGCTCTTTGCGTCTTTTTGTTTCCGCTTGGCGCCGATGACTTTACGGAAATGATTCACGCGCTGGCGGTTAAGGTTGCCTCGCTTGGTAGCTATGACCCATATAGGTCAACTAGTGGTAATCCTGGCAACTATTACACTCCGCAGATATGGGAAGAGCGCTTTGCAGCGGAATACGGCAGCATATCGAGCTACAGGTCTTTTGAAGGAGTATGCTTTGATTTTACTGATTGTACCTATAATGATATAAAGGCAAACATAAGAAAGTACAACAGTGCCGGAATGCATAGCAATAAGTTTCTTATTGCTGTCGTAGATGCTAATCCACGCTTGATTAAATTGTTTGAGCCTATAACAGGTGAAAGAGCAATGATATATGTTAATGGAAGCCCGATGAAAGAGTTAGATGCTAAAAATATCTGGGCGCATGATGAATGGGACAATGAAAGGGCTGTAAACCACGCTTGGATTTGGATTCAGCGCGATGACGGCGTGTGGTTTTGGGTTGATCCCACATGGACGGACAACGTTGGCTATGTCGTTTGGGGATATGTAGCTAACGG
>CAYYCW010000022.1:0-13864 GCA_964470435.1 uncultured Treponemataceae bacterium | reverse complement strand
AGCCTATAAGCGAAAATCCAAGTGTTGAAGCGCCGCGTGTCTTTGAAGCACCCGCTTCAATTCCTACAGAAATTATTGCAAAAATAAACGAGGAAAAGGGCCTCTTTTTGCAAGAGCTTGAGACCCTTTTAAGGGAGGATGCAGATGACCTTTTGCTCCTTGTGGATAAAACGCACTTTTTGCCTGCAACTTACGCCCCACCTGACTTGGTGCGCCTTTCAGCAGTAACGGCAGAGGGCCGCTCTTACAGCATCAATAGGGAAGACCTTTCCCTACGCAGGGCGGCGGAAGCCGCGCTTGAAAAAATGGCTGCCGCAGCCTGCAATGAAGGCGTTTCCCTTCTTGCAAGCTCAACATATCGCTCATACGAATACCAAGAAAACGTTTACAGGCGAAATGTTGCCCAATTAGGCCAAGCGGCCGCCGACAGGGAATCCGCAAAGCCCGGCGCGAGCCAGCATCAGCTTGGCACAGTTGTAGACTTTGGTTCAATAACAGACGAGTTTGCCCAAACCCGCGCCGGCCGCTGGCTAGATGAAAACGCACATCTATTTGGCTGGTCGCTTTCCTTTCCGCAAGGCTACGAGGAAGTTACAGGCTACCGCTGGGAAAGCTGGCACTACAGGTATTTGGGTGTGGCGGCGCTGGAGTTTCAGCGCAAGTGGTTCAACAACATACAGCAATACATGCTTGAATTTATACACGCGTGGAAAGCCTTTCAAGGCGCTTAAGGCAAACCTTGCCCTAAGGCTATATTTCCATATTCATTGCGCGGCGCACTTCAAAAAGCGTGGCTTCCGCTGTATTTCTTGCCTTTTCCACGCCTGAAAAAAGCACAGAGCGAATATAGCCAAGGTCAGCTTCTAGCGCCTTTCGCCTTTCCCTAAAAGGCTTTAGGCTTTCGTTTACAGCTTCCGTAAGCCTTTTTTTAAGTGCGGCGGCGCCTCCATCCCCTATTTCTTCCGCTATCTTTTCAGGGCTTCCGTTGGAGCAAAGTGAGGCAAGCTCAAGGAGGCTTGCAACCTCCGGGCGCGTTTCAGGTTCGTAGGTTATCATGCGAATTGAATCAGTCTTTGCCTTCTTTATAAGGGCGGCGGTTTCATCTTCAGTCGCACTAAGCATTATAGCATTGCCTCGGCTTTTGCTCATCTTTTGCGAACCGTCAAGGCCAGCAACGTGCGGCGTGCTGCTTAAAAGAGCTTCTGGTTCAGGGAATATGGGACTTTGCGGCGCGAATTTTTCGTTAAAGCGCCTGGCAATGGTGCGCGTAAGCTCAAGGTGTGGCAGCTGATCCTTTCCAACAGGCACAACGTTGGACTTGCAAAAAAGAATGTCGCACGCCTGGTGCACAGGGTAGGTGAGCATCCCAGCGTTCACGCTTTTAATGCGTGCAGCCTCTATTTCTTCCTTTACAGTGGGATTCCTGTTAAGCTCCGCGCTTGAAACAAGGGTTAAAAACGGCAACATAAGCTGGTTTAACTCTGGCACATAGCTATGCGGAAAAATTGCAACGTTTTCCGCAGGCTCAATGCCCGCCGCAATGTAGTCAAGGGCAAGCTCCTTAGTGTTTTGCGCAATTTCAGAGGCTAGCTCGTGGTCGGTCAGCACCTGGTAGTCCGCAATGACGATGAACACAGGCACGCCAAGTTCCATAAGGCTCACCCTGGTTTTAAGCGAGCCAAAATAATGCCCTAAATGGAGCTTCCCCGTAGGGCGGTCCCCCGTAAGCATTAAAAACTTCTTTGGGTTCGATTTTATCTCTTGCTCAAGCTGCTTGCTTTTTTTAACTGCGGCGGCAAAACTTTCCGTGCTTTCCATTTGTTGCTCCTCTTTATAATGAGTATAGCAAAAGGGGAGAAAATTCGATAGTGGGGCTCCAGGAGCGGGCGCACCCCTTGCTTGCGTTCTTCGGTTAGGTGGAGCTATGCTTTTTACGCAAGATACTCATTTATGGAAGCGGCAGCATTTCTACCCTCTCCCATAGCAAGAATGACGGTAGCAGAGCCTAGCACAATGTCGCCTCCTGCCCAAACGCGGGCAATGCTTGTGCGCTGCGCTTCGTCAACAATGATGTTGCCCTTGCGAGTAATGGAAAGCCCTTCAGTAGTTTGCGAAATAAGCGGGTTTGAATCATTGCCAAGCGCTACAACCACCGCGTCAACCTCTATTCTATGCTCAGTGCCTGGCTTTGGAACAGGGCTGCGGCGACCAGACTCGTCGGGCTCGCCTAGCTCATAGTCAAGCACCTCTACGGCGCAAACACGGCCGTCGTCGTTGCCAATAAAGCGTTCAGGGTTTTGCAGATAATTGAAGATAACGCCTTCTTCTTCCGCGTGCGCAACTTCTTCAGCGCGGGCAGGCATTTCCGCGCGGGTACGCCTATAAATGCAGTAAACCCGCTTTGCGCCAAGCCGTAAAGCCATTCTTGCAGCATCCATTGCCACATTGCCGCCGCCTATT
The DNA here is from genome assembly GCA_964470435.1 of uncultured Treponemataceae bacterium. Classification (GTDB taxonomy): domain Bacteria; phylum Spirochaetota; class Spirochaetia; order Treponematales; family Treponemataceae; genus Avitreponema. The sequence continues at coordinate 11,404 of CAYYCW010000022.1, read as the reverse complement.
ACGGCAACGGTAGAAGCTTCATATAAAGGCGTGTCGGCTTTTCCGACCATATACGCCTTCATAAGGTTAGCGCGCGTCAAGTATTCATTTGCGCTAAACACGCCGATAAGGTGCTCGCCTTCTATGTTCATAAACCTAGGAAGCCCCGCGCCCGTGCCAACAAAAGCTGCATCATAGCCGTCGCGGTCAAGAAGATAGTTAAGCGTTTCGGTGCGCCCTACCAAAAAGTTTGTTTCAAACTTAACGCCCATCTTTTTTAGGGTTTCAACCTCATCTGCAACAATGGACTTAGGAAGGCGGAACTCAGGAATGCCATAAACCATAACACCACCCGTGTAGTGAAAAGCTTCAAAGACAGTTACGTTATGTCCCGCACGCCTTAAATCGGCAGCTGCGGTAAGGCCTGCAGGTCCAGAGCCAACAACAGCAACCTTTTTGCCTGTAGAAGGCGCAATCTGCGTTTTAGCTTCCGCCTTGCTCGCGCTCTCGCGCTCAAGATCTGCCACAAAGCGCTCAAGCCTGCCAATGGACACAGATTTTTGCACATCTTTAAGGCTTTTGCCAACCGTGCACTTGCTTTGGCATTGCTTTTCTTGCGGACACACGCGCCCGCAAATTGCAGGCAAGAGATTTTCCTTCTTTATAGTGGCAAGGGCTGCTTCAAAGTTTCCTTCTTGAACTTGTGCTATAAACTCAGGGATAGGCACGCCTACAGGACAGCCTTCAACGCAGGGGCGATTCTTGCAGCCTAGGCAGCGCTCCGCCTCGCATCTTGCTTGCGCTTCAGAATAGCCAAGCGCTACCTCATCCATAAGGCGGGCGCGTTCCTTTGGGTCAAGCGTGCCCATGTCCTGCAAAGGAATTGCAAGTCTATCCTTAACGGACAAGGGGCTTTTAGCCTTTTTAGCAGAAATTTCAGCCCAAAGCTTTTCTGCTTCAACTGAAAGCTCCTTAAAAGTTTTGTGCGTGTATTCGCTGGCGTTTCCCATACTATTTTCTCTCCTGCAATGCCTCAGCTTCCATTTCAAGGCGGCAACGGTGGCGTGCTTCATCCTCAAATTTCTTAAACGCCCTCATGCGCATCATCATTGTGTCAAAGTCAACTTGGTGACCGTCAAACTCAGGCCCGTCAACGCAGACAAACTTTATCTTGCCGCCGATAGAAACACGACAGCCGCCGCACATTCCCGTGCCGTCAATCATGATTGTGTTAAGGGAAACCACCGTGGGAACACCATAGGGGCGCGTTGTTTCTGCGCAAAACTTCATCATGATGGGCGGCCCTATAGCAATAACCTCATCAGGCGGCGCGGCGCTCTCGCATAGCTCCTTTAGCGGCTCAGTAACAAGCCCCTTTCTGCCGTAAGAGCCGTCATCCGTTACTACAATGAGGTTGTCGCATGTAGCCTTCATTTCTTCCTCAAAGATTAAAAGCTCCTTGTTGCGTGCGCCCATAATAACCGTAACGTTACTGCCCGCATCTTTGTGCGCCCTTACAATAGGATAAAGAGGAGCAACGCCAATGCCGCCACCCACGCAGGCAATGCGCTCCCTTTTTTCTATGTGCGTTGGGCGGCCAAGAGGGCCCAGCACCGTAGGAATAAAATCGCCCTCATTTTTCGTGGATAGCTTGAGCGTGGTTGCCCCAACAGTCTGAAAAACAATCGCAATCCAGCCAGCATCAGCGTCGGCATCAGCAATAGTAAGCGGAATGCGCTCTCCGTATTCCGCGTCAACCTGCACAAGAATAAATTGCCCCGCCTTGCGGTTTCGCGCTATTTCAGGCGCCGAAATCCGAAAATAAAACACATCTGGCGAAAAACGCTTCTTTTCAATTATCTTGTTCATAAAATCATGCTAACACTGGCACTGCCAATCGTCAACGAAAACCTATGATTAAAACCATTCTGACCAAGATTAATTTATTCAGTAAGGAATTAGCTATTAGTTAAAAGCTGGACAGCTGCGCTGCAAGTCCCGTAGTTTTTCTATTTCAAATCTCGCCATTTTTTATATTGAAAAATCGTCGTTTTTCGTGTTCAGCTATTAGCTCTCAAATGGAAAAAGAGCGCGGCTACTGTAAGCGCACTTGAAAACTCGCCCCTTCCAATTTCTGCTAAAAGCTTTTCTTCAGGAATAATAACGCGCTCAAGATATTCATCCTCGTCCGGGTCAATCTCGCCTTCAAGGGAAATGTTCTCCGCTGTAAAGATGCTGCAAGTGTTATACATTATGGCAGGGTTTTGCCAAATTGTGCCATGAAAACTAAGACTGGCGGCGCTATACCCTGTCTCCTCGAGAAGCTCGCGCATGGCAGCTTTTTCAAGCTCCTCTCCCTTTTCTATAATGCCGCTTGGAAACTCTGTGGTAATCATTTCAGCGCCATGCCGCCACTGCCTGACCATCACAAATGCCCTTCCACTGCCAGTTTCAAGCACGGGAACCACAACCACGCCGTCCTTCGGTTTTACCCTGTAATATGCGCCGCGAAGCCTTCCATCAGGCGAGACGCTTTCCACCTTGTACACTTCAACAATCGGGACAGAAAACACCTTTTCAGGCGCTCCTGGATTCCACACTAAACTAGAATCATCCATAAATTTTGCCTCTTTCTCTTTGACACGCTAAAGTTTAAGGTATATGCTAAACAATACAGCATTTGCGGGAGGTTTTATATGCCTGTTATTGCCATTTCAAGACAAATCGCCTCTTATGGCGATGAAATCGCAGCGGAACTTGCCAAGCAGTTTGGCTACACTTTTTTTGACAGGAAGACGCTTGAGGCTGACCTTCTTTCGCGAGGGATAACTGAAAAGAACCTTAATAAGTATGATGAGCGGAAGCCGGGCTTTCTTGATTCCCTTGCAAGGGAGCGCGATGAGTATTTTGATTTTTTGAGGGAGACTGTCTATGAAAGGGCAAGGGATGGTAATTGCGTCTTCATAGGGCGCGGAGTCCACGCCATATTGAAGGATGTGCCCTCCTGCTATTCTGTGCGCCTTATCGCGCCAGAGAACGTGCGCACACGCCGCCTTATGGATGAATTCCATTCAACGGAAAAGGCCGCCCGCGCTCTTTTGCAGGAAAGCGATACAAACAGGCGCGGCTACCACAGGTGCTTTTTCAACATTGAAACCGATGATCCTGTGCAGTACGACATGGTCTTGAACACGGAAGGAATCACTCCTGAGCAGGGTGCGGAAATAATACAGAAAGGCTGCAAGATCTCCGTCACGGACGAGGATGTTTCTGAAGGCGCTGCAGTGATCCTTAGGCTTCTTGAAGCACAAAAGATTGTAAACCACATATCATTTGCGCTTAAAGTGCCTGTGCATTTCCTTGAAGCTGCCTTTTCAGACAATGACACAATTGTCTTGCGCGGTCTTGCGGAAACCGCTTCAGCCATTGACAATGTAGTATCTATAGCACAGTCGCTAGCGCCTAGTAGGAAAATTGAATCTGTAATTTCCGTTGTCCATGACTACAAGACATTCCCGTAAGCGCAAATAAGGGCTTGCAAGAATGCAGCGCGGTATCAAAATTAGCTCTGCGCCTGTAGCGCCTTGCCTCTATTGCTTGCCTTTTCCAAAAAGCCGAGCTATTAAGCCGCGCAAGCCTTTTTCGCGTGGCTTTTCTTTTTTTGCAGATGGCGCGGGGCTTTGCGGAGCTTGCGTCTTTTTTGCTGAGCTTTCCTTTTTCGCAGGCGCGGCTTTTGCGCCTTCAGCTTGCCCGTATTTTTTTCTGTAGTAGCGCATTCGCTCGTCAAAGCTAAGCCCTGAAAGGTTTTGCCCATCCTTTTGCCTTTGACGCTTAGTCGCGCTCCTCTTTTCCTGCTTAGCCGACACGGGCTTTTTACGCTTCTTTTCGCCATTTTTTGCAAAAGCCTCCCTTGAAGCCATTGCACCTTCCCCGCGCTTGCGTTGCGAAGCCTTTGCTTGCCTTTTGCGTTTTTTCCCTTGACTTTCGCCATCGTCAGTGTCGTAGCGCGCTGTTTTAATGTAGATGTGAGCGCTTTTATCTTCAGCGAACAAATCATCCGAAAGGACTGCAACGGGAATCTTTTCGCCTATGTAGCGCTCAATAGCGGGCAAGTTGTAAACATCATGCTCAGAGCAAAAGCTGTACGCCTTTCCTTTTTTGCCCGCGCGCGCTGTGCGCCCAATTCTGTGTACATAGTTTTCAGCTTCTTCCGGCAAGTCAAAGTTAATGACCATTTCAAGGTCTTCAACGTCAAGGCCGCGCGCCGCGACATCAGTAGCCACCAGGCATTTTAGCTTTCCAGACTTGAAAGCGCTTATTATTTTAAGGCGCTTTGACTGCGGAAGGTCTCCTATAATGAAGTCAGCGTTAAACCCGTTAATCCGCAAGCGCTTAGCCGCAACCTCCGTCATCCTCTTTGTGTTGCAAAAGATGATAAGGCTTTCAGGCGCTTCCTTTTTCATTATGCCGCACAAAAGGCGCATTTTTTCATCACTTGCAACATGGAAAAGCTGCTGCTCAATTTCTGCAACAGTAACCTGTTCAGCCTCTATCGTTATTTCAACCGGGCTTTCCGTATATTCCCATGCAAGATTTTTAACCCACGTGTTTAGCGTCGCGCTGAAAAGCATAGTCTGGCGCTTGGATGAGGGAGGCAAAAACTTGATAAGGTTTCTTAGGTCGGGGTAAAAGCCCATGTCGAACATCCTGTCAGCCTCGTCTATTACAAGAAAGGCTGCGCTTCCCAGATTGAGCGCCCCGCTTTTTTGCAAGTCTATAACGCGGCCAGGCGTTCCTATAAGGATGTTCGCGCCGTCCTTTAGCGCAGCTATTTGCTTTTCGTAGCCCACGCCGCCGTAAAAGCATGCAGGCTTTAGTGGAGTGTGCCTGCTCAAGACCTTAGCCTCTTCTTCAATCTGCACGGCGAGTTCCCGCGTTGGGGCCATGATGAGAGCTCTTGCCCCATTGCCTTCTAGCATACGCTGCAAAACCGTCACAAGATAGGACGCTGTCTTTCCAGACCCCGTTTGCGACTGCACGTAGAGGTCAGCGCCAGAAAGCCCTGCTTCAAGCACCCTTTCCTGCACGGGCATGCACTCCACATAGCCCGCGTCTGAAATTCCCCTTTCAAGGTTTTTGTCTAAGTTCAACTCTGAAAATTTCATCTATGTTGAGGATACCACAAAGCTCGCATTTGAAAAAGCTAAAAGCCTGAAGCCTGTAGGGTAAAGCAATAAGGATAAAGCCAATAGCTATTACTATTGAATTTTATCCCCCCTTTGCTATAACATAGGCTTGCAATGTTTATGCAAAAAAGATCAAAACGCGCTATTTTGGGCTCTATCGCCTTTATGCTAATCTATGTTTTTGTAGCGGCAGTACCTCTTTCAAATGATTTTTATTTTCAACCTGAATGGACAAAATCGATATTAGGCGCGGCTCCTCTTGAACAAAGCAGAGGCTCTAATAGCGAAATGCAAGCCTTTATGCTCGGCGACAACTTTGGCTTTTTTACTCAAGAAGGGGAAATTTTTAGAGGCAACGCAACCTCAATGCGCTTTTCCGCAGGCGGCGGCTTGTGGTCCGTTTACCCTGAAAACGCACTAAGAACGCAAGTGCATTCTTTTGACGGCTCCATCAAAATGACTGTGGGAGAAGCGGGCTTTGTTCACTTAACTGAAAACGGAATTTACCTTTTTCATCCTGGCGGGAACGCCCTAAGCAAATATTCTGAAAACGGAAGCGCGCTTTGGCGGCGTGAAGAGATTGCGCCTATAACAGCGTTTTCTGACTCTGCGGGAGGCGCGGCGATGGGATACGCTAACGGGCTTTTTGCTGCTGTAGACAACGAGGGTAATACTCTTTTTTCGTTTTACCCAAGCGGAAGCGACTATCAGGTTGTGCTTGGCGCCGCTATTTCCCAAGACGCTAGATTTGCGCTTTGCATTTCAGGAATTAACCCGCAGCGCGTTATCCTTGTAGAAATTTCAGGCTCTCAATATAGAATAACTGCACACCAAAATTTGGCCAACGCTCTTACTCGGCAAGCCTTTGTAGCCTTTAGCACTTCCGGCAGGTACGGCTTTTTTGAAACTAAAGAGGGATTGGGCATTTTAGACGCGCAAAGGCGCTCATTTAGGGCAGTGGAGCTTGAAGGGCAAATTCTTAATGTTGTTGAATACGCAAACACAGGCTTTTTTGCTGTGCTTTCAAAAAAAGACGCTGGGTATCATTCGCTTTCCCTTGTAACAGCCAGCGGTGCTAAGCTTGCAAGCGTTGACTTTGAATGCAGAGACGCCTTTTTGCTTTTTGGGGATGAAAGCCTCTATCTTGGTAGCGACAACAGCATATCAAAAATCAACATTGTAACTTCAAGAGGAAGAAAAAGATGAAAAATCGCGCCAGTTACAAAAAACCGCTTTTAGCATTGCCACTTTTTGCGCTAGCGCTTTTTGCGCATAGCTTGGAGTGGCCGCTTGCACGCGCTGAAGTTTTAAGCTTATTTGGACAAAAAAGAGAAGGCGGCGTTGAAAGCGGCATTGTCATTGAAGGAGATACTACAATACGCTCTGCAGGTGATGGCATTGTACTTGCAGTTATTTCTAAAAACAGGAACATGACAGGCTTTCCCTCAACGCTAGGCAATGCGTTAGTGCTGGCGCATAGCGATGGCATTGTATCTGTTTACGGAAATCTTGAAGACACAAGCATGCTTGAAGGCAGGGAGCGCCTGGAAACAAACGCGGTTATTGCCCGCACTGGCCAAAGCGCATGGCAGGGTAGACAAGATGAAAGCCAGGAAGGACGCCTGCGGGGAATTTGCATTTTTCAGCTTATGGACCAAAGGCAAAACGCCCTCTTAAATCCGCTTCTTTTGCTCACCCCCATGGCTGATACCGCCTTTCCAACAATAGGACGAGTAATCCTTGAATCACAGGCGGGGCGAATGTACAACCTTGACGCGGAGCAAAGCCTTGCGGGCGGCTCGTACAAGGTCTATGTTTTAGCTACTGATTCTTATCAAAGGAATGCAGGGCAAGGGCTTAGCCCCTTTCGCGTAAGCGTTATTGTAAATGGCATGGAAGCGAGCGTTGTGTCGTTTGAAACAATGGCAAAAAAAAGAAACATAATTGTGCCCAATTCCACGCCAGAACACCTTGACGGGAGCGTGCCACTTTATGCGGCAGGTGGCGAACTTTACGCGGGAAATATCTCTTTAAGCAGGGGAATGGTAGAGCTTATAGTTGCAGCGCGCGACTTTGCAGGCAACGAGCGCACATCATCCTTTATGCTCCGCGTGAATTAAAAGCTTCGCGCGGAGCTATAGGAACTAAATTCTAGCCGTATAGGTGTTCAAGCTCATGCAAAAGCTCAAGGGTGCGCTCCTTGCATGAGCCGCAGCCTGTGCCAATCTTTGTGCGCTCTTGCAGGGTTTCCCAGTCGTGCGCACCTTCTTGGTAGGCAGCTTCAATGTCTTTGTCTGTCACATGAAGGCAGTGACAAATTTCCACAGTGGCTTCTTGCCCCTTCATTGAAGGAAGATTATTACGCTCAAGGTAATCGTCTATTGCAGCACGCAATGCCTTATCCCCAAGCACAGAACAGTGAATTTTGTTTGAAGGAAGCCCGCCAAGCCTTGCTACAATGTCTTGCGGCTTAAGCGTGTAAGCTTCTTCAATTTTCATACCCTTTATTGCATCCGAAAGAATAGAAGTTGAGGCAATGGCGCTCGCGCATCCGTATGTTTTCCAGCGGCAGTCTGAAATAACTCCATCTGCAACTCTAAGCAAAATAAGCATTTGGTCGCCGCATTTAATGTTTCCTACAATGCCGCGCCCATCGCAGCTCCAGCTATCCTCTTCATCCTCAAGCACATTGTGAGGATGCATAAAGTGTTCTTTTACAATATCTGAATAAAGCCAGTCCATTCTAGCCCTCCGTTATTATGTAGCGTTTTAAGGCTTTACAGTAGAGTAAGCCCTCAGTTTTTCTATAATCGGAGGAACAACCTCTATAACGCGACATATTTCTTCCTCCGTTGTAAATTTTCCAAGACTAAAGCGTATTGAGCCATGCGCAAGCTCAGGTCCCACGCCTGTAGCTACAAGCACATGCGAAGGCTCAAGGCTTCCTGACGCGCACGCGGACCCAGTTGATACCGATATTCCCTGCAAATCAAGCATAAGAAGGATTGCTTCCCCTTCAGCGCCCGGAAAAGAAACATCTAGCGTGTTTGGAAGGGAGGCAGGCACATCTCCGTTAATCCTTATGTCAGGCACGCTGTTAAGAAAGCCTTCCCTAAGCATAGCCTTAAGCCGCGAAGTTTTTTCCATATAACCTCCAAGCTCATTTTTTGCAAGCTCTGCAGCCGCACCAAAGGCAATAATGGAAGGCGAGTTATACGTTCCCGCGCGCAAGCCCTTTTCCTGATGTCCGCCAAGCATAAAAGGAGAAAACGGCACGCCCTTTTTAACAAAAAGAGCGCCAATGCCCTTGGGACCGTAAATTTTGTGGCATGAAAGCGTAAGAAAGTCCACGTCCCAATCTGCAACATCAACGGGGATTTTCCCTGCCGCCTGCACTGCATCTGTGTGGAAAAGGGCGCCTGCATCATGGGCAAGGGCAGCAAAGCGCTTTATGTCTTGAATTGTGCCAATTTCGTTATTGGCGGTCATAATTGACACAAGAAGCGGCTTATCCTCATCGCGCCCGCTTTGCTTGTGTTTTTCAAGCGCGCTTATGTACGCCTTTTCATCTACAACGCCGTTAGAATCAACCGGCAAAAACACAACATTAAAACCCATTCCGCTTAGCTTGCGGGCGCTTTCTATTACGCAAGGATGCTCAATAGCTGTTGTTATTACAGTTTTGCGTCCTTCAAAGGCTTTTTTCATAGCCTGCTTATAAAAAGATTCAGGGCTGGTCATTGCGTTAAAAACCGCATTGTTGGATTCCGAACCACCTGACGTAAATATTATCTCATCTGGGTCAGCATTTATTAGCGAAGCAACATGGCTGCGAGCTTCCTCAACAAGGAAAGAAACACGTCTGCCATCTTCATGCATGCTTGAAGCATTGGAATAAAGCTCAAGCGCTGACACAAAGGATTCCTTTACACGGGGATCAAGAGGTGTTGTAGCGTTATAGTCAAGATAAATTCTATTCATGTAAACCTCCTGTATCTAGATGTTTTCTAGATATACTAAAATATACTGCCGATTCCACAATTAGTAAATACATAAATCGATTTCCGCAAGCGCAAAAGCATTTACTTTTTGCGGAAAATAAAAAGAGCATTAACCAGTAGCTAAGATGCCAAGGTTAAAAGCCTGAAGCTAAGAACTTAACACTAGATAGATAGTTACTTTTTATAATCAAAATACTTTAGGTACATTTGTTTAGGCAATACAGACTCATTCGTTGGAACAATGCAGACTCATTTGTTTAGGGAATTGCGCTGGGCAGCCCGCTACTAACAAGCCTGCAACCCTCCAAGCAGAGCTTGTCATCTTGCAGGGCGGGCAAGCTTCAAACGTAACGTCATCAGTATAGGCTATACTGCGCGGGCCAATCGCCTGCTGACGTTTTATCAGCTGTCAGCTCCTGGCTTCTTCTTGCCTACCTAAAAGCTGGCGGCTGAATAAAAAAACATTGACAAGCCAAAAAAACGCTATACACTTTAATGCACGATTTTATTTAATAAGGAGCGTCTTATGCCTGATAAAAAGAAGTTGGGCTTATCTTCATGGATACTTATTTCCATGATCGCGGGGACAATATTTGGCTTTATATTTAAAGGCTCTTACGGCATATGGGAAAATGTAACGACACCCATAGGAGATATTTTTATCAGGCTTTTAAGGATGATTATAGCTCCTTTGGTGTTCTTCTCCATTGTGTCTGGAATATCAGGCATTGCCGACTTAAGAAAATTGAAAAGAGTTGGAGGGGCGTTTATTGTATTTTGGTTTTGCGCCTCCGTGCTGGCGGGAACAGTCGGCATAATAACTGCCTCCATCATGAAGCCTGGAGTAGGCATTCAATTGGCAGAAAGGGGAGATTTTGTGCGGGAAGAGGTAAGCATTGTAGACACTGTTGTAACCTGGGTTCCAGACAACATTGCCTCATCCTTTGCCACAAACAATATTGTACAAATTATAGTTTTTTCCATTATTTTGGGCATCGCGCTGGCGGCCCTTCCTGACAGCACTCCAATGAAAGCGCCTGTCAAGAAATTCTTTGAGTATGGCAGTTCTGTTATCTCGCTGATAGTGGAATACATCATGAAGGTTGCCCCTATCGGCATTTTATGCCTTATGGCGAATGTAACGGGCGGGCTCGGCAGCGATGTTCTGGGCGGACTTGGAAAAATGCTTCTTACCCAGTATATAGCCTATGCAATAGTGCTCGTGGTAATATTCCCGCTCATTCTCTTCTTTGTGGCAAAGGTAAACCCCCTGCAGCATTACTACAACATATATCCTGCCATGCTTTTTGCCTTTTCAACATGCTCTTCTAGCGCGACAATTCCTGTAACCATTAAATCCACGCATGAGAGAGCAGGCGTTCCAGAAGATGCGGTAAAGCTTTTGACGCCCCCGGCCGCCACTATAAACATGCAGGCTTGCTGTGCTGAAATGCCGATTTACGCTATATTTGCTGCCCAGTTATTTGGGGTAGACTTTAGCGTAGGGCAGATTATAGTAATATGCTTATTGGCTGTCGTTATGGCAGCAGGAGTTGCAGGTGTTCCAGGCGGCGCTATATTGATGGCAGCTGTTTTGATGGAAATCATGGGCTTCCCTCTAACTATTGTTCCTTGGGTTGCTGGCATATACAGGCTTATAGACATGCCGAACACTATGCTTAACGTAACAGGAGATACTGTAGGCATGGTTACAACTTCATCGGTTTTAGGAACGCTAGACAGAGATAGGTTTAATTCAAAGCATAAAGATTAATCGCAATTATTAATTTGCCATGCGCCTATATTGCAATTGTACAATTTCTATGTACGTGTAATATAGGCGTATTTTTTTGGAGAAGAACATGAAAAAAATACTGATGATAGCGACAGGCGGCACCATTGCAGCTGTGCCTTCAGAAGATGGTCTTGTGCCGTCATTGACAGGCCGCGACATTATCAACTTGCTGCCTTCGCTTAAAGACATTTGCATCATTGACACTATAGATCTAATGAATATAGACAGCTCCAACTTGTCTCCCCGTCATTGGATTATGATGATAGAAACAATTGAAAAAAATTACGACTTGTATGACGGGTTTGTCATCACGCATGGAACGGACACCATGACTTATTCTTCCTCGTTTTTGTCGTGCGCCATCACCAACCTAGGCAAGCCTGTAGTGTTTACTGGCTCCCAGCTGCCTATAAATGTTGAGGGCGGGGACGGCAAGGATAATG
>CAYYCW010000021.1:0-14946 GCA_964470435.1 uncultured Treponemataceae bacterium | reverse complement strand
GCCGCTAACCAATTTGAGCTATTGCTAAAAGAGCTCATCACAAGCGGCGCATTTTGATGCTATTGGAACAGCTTCTTACTTTGCTGTTATCGACTTTTTTATTTTTACAAGCACTTCGCCCAGCGAAGGCTCCGCCTTTAGCTTATCCTCTATTTTTTGGCAAGCGTGCATAACCGTAGTGTGGTCTCGGCCGCCAAACTCAAGGCCAATCTCCGTTGTGGAAAGCTCTGTAAGCTCGCGGCACAAGTACATCGCAACGTGGCGCGGAAGGGATATGGACTGGCTTCTTTTTTTTCCTTTAAGATCAGAGCTTGAAACGCTAAAGTAATCCGCCACAGCCTTTTGTATTGCCGCCGTGCTCGCGTTTTCTAGCACCCTTGAGGCGTTAAAGCTATCTTTAAGGAGCGATGAGGCTATATCCTTTGTAATTTCTATATTCTTGAATTCAGCGTAAGCTATTATCTTTGTGAGGCATCCTTCAAGGTCGCGGACGTTTGTGGAAACATTTTCCGCTATAAGCAATATCACCTCATTAGGGATTGCTGCGCTCTTCGCCTCCGCCTTTTTTTTGAGTATAGCGCAGCGCGTTTCAAGGTCAGGTGGCTGCAAGTCAACGTTTAAGCCCTTTTCGCATCTTGAGCGCAAGCGCTCATGCAGCTTGGTAAGCTCCGTTACAGGTCTGTCGCAAGTAAAGACAATTTGCTTTCCCTCCTGGTCAAGGCTATTAAAGATATGGAACACCTCCTCCTGGCAAGCTTCCTTTCCTTGAAAAAAGTGAATATCATCTATTAAAAGGATGTCTGTCTTCCTATACTTTTTCTTGAACTCTTGCCTCGCCTCCTTTTGGCGGCCCACCATCTCTACAAACTCGTTTAGGAACTCTTCCGCCGTAACATAGATAACCTTGCAGCCTGTCTTTTCCCACGCGCGGTTGCCGATTGCCTCCATAAGGTGAGTTTTTCCAAGCCCCACTCCACCGTAAAGCAAGAGCGGGTTGTAGGACTTGCCCGGATTTGATGCTACTGCCATGGAAGCGTTGGCGGCAAAGGAGTTGTTTTCACCTATAACGAAATTATCAAACGTGTACTCTTTTTTTAGAAGAGGATGCTGACCCCGCACTTTCTTTTCCAATTCAGAGTCCCTTCTTCTTTCCGCGTTTGGCTGCGGTAAAAGGCTTTCCTCTTTTGCATCAGGACTTGGGTTTTCCTCTATGGAGGCTGCATTTTTTCTTGGCTTGACATCAAGCTCAAGGGTTATTCTTTCCCCTGCAAGCTCTTCAATCTCATCTTCAATTAGGTCCTTGTATCCTTTTGCGATTATCTGATCCCTATAGAACGCGGAAGGCACTGTCCCTGTAATAAGCTTTTCAGAAGATCTTTGATATTCTATGTTGAGCCATGTTTGCTCAAATTCAGTTAGCTTTTTTTTTAGCTGCCTTAAGGCTTCATTCCAAAAATCGCTATAATTCCAAGTGTCCATTTGAGCGGCTATTATAGCTTGCCTTTACTTTTTTTTGCAATTATGTCATAGTCATAGGGAAAAAATCTGCTTAAAAACTAAAAAAGCGTTTTACTTAAAAAAACGGAGATCGCATAGGTGATGGACCCAACATATTCAGCTGGCAATATCCAGGTGCTAAAAGGCCTTGAAGCTGTAAGAAAGCGCCCTGGAATGTACATCGGCTCCACAGGGCCGCAAGGTCTCCATCATCTTGTATATGAGGTTGTCGACAACTCAATCGATGAGGCGATGGCGGGCTTTTGCGACAATATACTTGTTGTGTTGGAAAAGGACGACATTTGCCGCGTTGAGGACAACGGGCGCGGAATCCCCGTAGAAGTTCACCCAACGGAAGGGATAAGCGCGCTAGAACTCGTGCTTACAAAACTGCACGCGGGAGGAAAGTTCGACAAGGGCTCCTATAAGGTATCCGGGGGATTGCATGGCGTAGGAATTTCCTGCGTTAACGCGCTTTCCACCTGGCTTGAGGCGCTTGTTTACAGGAATGGCAAGACTTACAAGCAAAGCTACAGGAGCGGTAAGCCTGAAAGCCCCGTGGTGGAGGCAGGCAAAACCGAAAAGCAAGGCACAGTGATTCGCTGGAAAGCGGACGCTGCTATCTTTACGGAGACAACATCATACAACTATGACGCGCTCGCCGCGAGGATGCGGGAGCTCGCCTTCCTTAATAGCGGCATAACCATAACATTGCGAGACGAGAGGCTGGAGACGCCGAAGGAGACCGTGTTCAGGTTTGAGGGCGGGATTAGGGAGTTTGTGCTCTACCTCAACGAAAACAGGCAAACAGTTCCCACAAGCCCTATTTGTGTTTTCTCTGAACGGGACGGCGTTCAGGTTGACCTCGCCATGCAGTACAACGACGGCTTCGCCGAAAACATTTTAAGCTTTGTAAACGATATAAATACAAAGGAAGGCGGCACTCATCTTGAAGGATACAAGTCAGCGCTGACGCGTGTTGCAAACGAGTTCCTAAAGAAAAACCAAAGACTGCAAAAGCGTCTAGAAAAAGAAGAAAAGCTAAGCGGCGAGGACGTACGCGCGGGGCTTGCGGCGGTGCTTTCCATTAAGGTTCCCGAGCCTCAGTTTGGAGGGCAAACAAAAACAAAGCTTGGAAACACGGAGGTGCGCGGCATTGTTGAATCCATTGCAGCCGAGCAGATAACCCTTTACTTTGAGCAAAATCCGCAAACGGCAGAACTAATCCTAGAAAAGGCGGTATCTGAGGCAGCTGCTAGGATAGCCGCACGGAAGGCAAAGGAGGCAACTCGCCGAAAGAGCGCAATGGACAGCTTCGGGCTGCCAGGCAAGCTTTCAGACTGCTCTCTTAAGGACCCAGAAAAGTGCGAGGTTTACATTGTCGAGGGAGATTCTGCTGGAGGTTCAGCTAAAAAGGGACGGGACAGCAAAACACAGGCTATCTTACCGCTTTGGGGAAAGATGCTCAACGTAGAAAAGACGCGCGTAGACAAAGTTATAAGCAATGACAAGCTACAGCCCATTGTTGCCGCGCTCGGGGCGGGCATTGGCAAGGATTTTGACATATCAAAAATCCGCTACCACAAGATTATAATAATGGCTGATGCCGACGTTGACGGTTCGCACATAAGGACTCTTTTGCTAACATTCTTTTTTAGATATATGCCTCAAGTTATAGAGGCAGGCTATGTTTACATTGCTATGCCGCCGCTATACAAAATTTCTTACAATAAGAAGGACTGGTACGTCTACGACGACTCCGAGCGCGACAAGATATTAGAAGAAATAGGGCGAGGCAGAGATAAGGTAGCCGTGCAGCGATACAAGGGCTTGGGAGAGATGGACGGAATGCAGCTTTGGGAGACTACTATGGATCCCGCCAACCGGAAGATGATTCGAGTGACAGTGCCTGACGCAATAGAAGCTGATAAAATCTTCAGCACGCTTATGGGGGAGGAAGTGGAGCCGCGCCGCAAGTTTATAGAAGAAAACGCGGTCTACGCCAACCTTGACGTTTAGCGTAAATATCTCCTTTCCAGTGCCGCGCTTTACAATAATACTATTGTATCGATGCTTGTTTTAAGCGAACAAGCGGGTGGGCTCTTTTATTTATGGACTTTGTCATATGGATGAAATTGTAACACATGAAGGCGGGAAGCTTATCTTTCTTCCGATTGACGCGGAAGTAAAGAAAGCCTATATCGACTACGCCATGTCGGTAATTGTGAGCCGTGCACTCCCCGACGCGCGCGACGGCCTAAAGCCTGTACACAGACGCATATTATATTCTATGGAAGAAAAGGGCTTGCGCAATAACGGCCCAACTAGAAAGTGCGCTAAGATCGTAGGCGACGTACTGGGAAGCTACCACCCGCACGGAGACGCTTCAGTTTATGATGCGCTTGTGCGTTTAGGGCAAAACTTTTCCATGCGCTATCCTGTAATAACACCTCAAGGGAACTTCGGAACAATAGCAGGCGACCCGCCTGCCGCCTACCGCTACACGGAAGCTAAGATGGCTCGGCTTGCGGAAGCAATGGTTGAAGACATCAAAAAAGACACTGTTGACTTTATCCCCAACTTTGACGATTCAACTGAGGAGCCTTCCGTCCTGCCCGCAAAGTTCCCATTTTTGCTTGCCAACGGCTCAAGCGGTATCGCTGTAGGCATGGCAACAAATATGCCTCCGCATAACCTCCGCGAGATTGCCGCTGCAGTTTCCGCTTACATAGATAATCCTGAAATAAGCGTGGAAGAGCTAATGAAGCATATACCTGCTCCAGACTTTCCTACAGGCGGCATTATTTTTGGCAAGCGTGGTATAAGGCAGGCTTACGCGACAGGGCGCGGAAAGATTACCGTACGCGGTCGCTTCGAGATAGAAACGGATGCTAAGGGAAAGCAAGCTATTGTCTTTACCGAAGTGCCCTACCAAGTGAACACGACAACACTTGTTTCCAGAATTGGAGAGCTTGCCCGAGACAAGGTGATTGACGGCATTTCTAACGTGAACGATGAGACATCTGATCGCGCAGGACTTCGCATCGTAATAGACTTAAAGCGCGGAGCTGTACCAAAGCTTATTACAAACCAGCTTTTTGCCAAAACACAGTTGCAATCGGCATTTGGAGTAATCAACCTTGCGCTAGTTGAAGGCCGCCCGGTCCTCCTCACGCTAAAGGATTTAATAACGCAGTTTGTGCAGCACAGGCAGGAGGTTATAGAAAGGCGTAGCCGTTTCGAGCTAAAGAAGGCGGAAGAACGGGCACATATATTGCTAGGGTTGATTGTTGCTGTATCCAACATAGATGAGGTGATAAGAATAATCCGTGCGTCGGCCGACACCGAAAGCGCGAGGACAGCTCTTGAGAAGCGCTTTGAACTAGATGAAGCGCAGGCGCAGGCTGTCCTTGACATGCCTCTTCGTCGTCTTACTGCGTTGGAAATAGAAAAGCTAGAGGCTGAGCTAAAAGAGCTTGAGGAGAGGATTGCCTATCTAAAGGACTTGCTCGCACACCCTGAAAAAATCCTTTCCCTTGTAAAGGATGAAACAAACGACCTCGCCGATAAGTTTGGCGATGACAGGCGCACTGATGTTGTAGACGGCGAGATTGAACAAATCAATGAAGAGGATCTCATAAAAGAGGAAGAGACAGTTATCCTTATCTCCAATCTAGGTTACATAAGGCGGCTGCCCGCTACTGAATACAAAAAGCAAAACAAGGGTGGAAAAGGCTTTTCAGGGGCAAAGTTACTTGAAGATGACTTTATCACGCAGATTTTCATTGCATCGACTCATGATTACATCATGTTCATTACAACTGAAGGAAAGGCTTATACACTTAAGGCATTTGAAATACCAGAGTCTAGCAAGACTTCGCGCGGGGCGCACATCAACGGCCTTTTAAGTATTTCGGCGGATGAAAAGATTACCTCGATTGTATCTCTTAAAGGATTTTACGATGGCCAGTTCATTCTATTCGCAACAGCAAAAGGCACTGTAAAGAGGGTTAAGACTAGCGACTTCCAGAATGCAAAGGCGCGAGGTATTAGGGCTATAACTCTTGATGAAGGAGATAGACTAGTTTCCTCTTCTTTAACCGAAGGAGAAAGTGATGTTATCCTTATAAGCAAGAGTGGAAAGGCCTTACGCCTAGCTGAGGATAGTATCCGCGTGATGGGTAGGGCAGGAGCGGGCTGCAGGGGTATTAGACTTAATTCCGATGATGAGCTTATAGCCGCGCTAAAGATAGAAGATGGTTCACTCATAGCAATAATAACGGAGGCAGGATACGGAAAGAGAGTCGAGTTTTCTCAGTTTGAATGCCACGGCAGGGGAACAGGTGGACAACGCGTTTACAATATAAGCGAAAAATCAGGCAAAATAGCCTCAGCCATAACCTCTACTAATGTTGATGACCTTGTATGCATTACAACTCGGGGCAAAACTCTGCGCCTTAAAGCCTCAACAATTCCTACAAGGAGTCGCTCCGCAGGTGGCGTGAAAATACTCTCTATAGAGACAGAGGATACCGTAGCGGGAATTGCCAAGGTTGAAGAGTGTGAGAAAAAAACCTCTGTAACATCTTTAAACAAAAAAGAAAAGCATGAAGAAGAAGCTGCATTTAAAGGTAACTCGGATTCCTGAAATTGTTTCACGTGAAACAAAAATTAGCCATTAATTAAAGCTAAAGGATAATTCAAGTGAGTTCTATAGAGACCTAAAGACTTAAAGTATTATTGAAATTTATCTGTATAAAGAAAGCGTTGAGAACACCTTTACTGTCTTTTAAGTCAAAATATCTTATTTATCTCGCCATTTGATAAATCTTTGCATAGTTTACAGAAAATACAGTAATTTTAACGTAATAAAAAAAATACGTTAAGCTCTATAATTATTAGGTAGAATCTACATAAACCTATATCAAAATACAGCATCAAATGACAACTGAATTAATACCTATATATAGAAATTACAAGGAGTTTTTGGTGGCAGATGTAATTCTCTAACAGTATAATCATTTCCCGCTAAATTACGCGACTTACTATTTCTCATATTTCTGGTATTCTTTCCTGTTTATCTTGTGCGGTATCACGACTTTTATCCAGGCGAAAATGGCGTTGGTAATGATCTCATTCCTGTCATAACCCCTGTCACTAAAAACCTTTATTTCCTTCAATTGAATGAACTACTTACTTACAGCTAACTTTATTCACTCTGAGACAAGAATCCTACCTGCAATTCTTTTTACGTCAACAGTAAATTAGTATTTAGCCGCCCCTTCATCCTGGGAATTAGCCTTCCAATGGATTGTATCAATAATAAGCTATTCAGAATACAGCTTCCCCACTGCTATCACTTCATCCGCGAAACCGCAACTCAAGCTTATATCAAAACCGCTAACACACGGTGACTATGCATATAAAGCACTGCAGCAATAAAGGATGCCAGAACTAAAAAAAACAAAACAACCCGGTTATAAATTTACGCCTGCCTTCCTCAATCTCACCACATTGACCACACATAGGTAGAAAGTGCTGAGATTAGAGCTAGTCAGAACGCTGTAAAGAGAGCGCATAGGAAAATCTCTCCATGCTTTAAAACACAGGATTTTAATTTTACTTCATGGATTCCTTACTAAGAGAATAATCTTTCAGTATAATCTATACTTTATTACAGTTTAAACTATACTGTTTATAAGTACATCTTATACTGTACGCTCTTTCAAGAAGGGAGAAATGCATCTTTTCGTTAAAAATCAGCACAAATATCGGTATTAATCTCGATGCTCCATGCAAGAAATGGGCTGAGTTTGACGGCGGAAAATCCGATATATTATAAATA
The DNA here is from genome assembly GCA_964470435.1 of uncultured Treponemataceae bacterium. Lineage (GTDB taxonomy): Bacteria > Spirochaetota > Spirochaetia > Treponematales > Treponemataceae > Avitreponema. The sequence goes on along the minus strand of CAYYCW010000021.1, from coordinate 7,604 downwards.
ATAAAAGAAAAAGAGACGTGGCAGAAATTCCGCCATTACTGAGTGGTAAAAATCTCTAATAATTGTGCTTTAACGCTTATATTATTTCTGTGTAAAACTTGTAAAAAAGCTGAGAGAAAAGTTGGCAAAGATATGTGGAAAAGTTAAAATACTTTAACAGCCTTGTTAAAAAAGTGGAGAAGGCAAAATTAATAAGAAAAGACGTTTCATTTTATTTTCTTTTGATAAAAGAAATAAATAAGATTTTCAACTTTTCAACAGATACTATTAACTACTATTATTTATAAATATATAATAGGATAGTTGGAATTAAGTTAAAACTTTTGGAGAAAAGAAAGTGAAATTCAATTTTGATAGAGATGCTCTATTAAAAGAGGTTTTAATAGCACAAGAAATTATTTCAACAAAAAATGCCATATCGGTGCTTTCGAATGTCTTTATTGAAGCCTTATCTAACGGAACACTTAAAATAAAAGCCACTGATATGAAAATAAACTTTGAAACCTCAATTCCCGTAGATGTTTCAGAAGAAGGCTCCACAACCGTCTTTTGCGATAAGATTGCAAGCATTCTTTCTTCTCTTCCTGCGGGTGAAATTAGCTTTATCAAGGAAGATACCCGCGTCAGCATAAAGCCTCTTACAAAAAGAGCTTCCTTTCAGCTTAAAACTATAGCAGCAGATAAGTTCCCTGAATTTAGTTCAAACAAGGATATTGAGTTTTTTGAAATTCCCGCGCGCGCCTTAAAAAAAATGATAAGCCATACCACTTTTTCTGTTTCTGACGATGAGCTTCGCTACTTTATGACAGGTGTATTTGTAGAAAAGGAAGAAAACTTTCTTAAAATGGCTGCAACTGACGGCAGACGCCTTGCTGTAATTTCAGTTGAAAGCGAAGAACTTCTTCCTAACTTTAAGGCAGCTATTGTTCCTGTAAAGATACTAAACATCATAGCTAAAAGAAGCCCTGATGAGGGCTCAGTTTTTATCGGCATAAGCGAAAAGAACATATTCTTCCGATTTGGAAACTATGAATTTTCATCCCTTTTAATCGAAGGACAGTTTCCAAACTATAGGCGCGTAATACCTGAATCGCAGCGCAACTCCTTGCAAGTTAACCGTAAGGACTTTGCGGAAGCCTTAAAACGTGTAGCCCTGCTTGCGGAGCAAAAGTCAAGGCGAGTTTATTTAGGTATATCAGAAGGAAACCTCAAGATAAGCTCTCAAGAAACTGAAATAGGGGCTGCAAGCGAAGAAGTGGAATGCACCTATCAAGGCGAAGACTTTACTATAGCGCTTAACTACCTTTATCTTGAAGAGCCTATTAAAGTTATTACACAAGAAAATATAAGGATAGAGTTTTCAGAACCCATGAAGGCGATTACCCTAAAGGCGGAAAACGAAGATGACTTTTTCCACATTATAATGCCTATGCAGATGGAATAAGCTAGAAGTGCCTTTTTTGTCAGCAATATACGCTAATTTTAGAAATATTCAAGACGGTGTAATAGACTTTTCATTTCCTGAGGTGTTTCTTGTTGGCGAAAATGGGCAAGGAAAAAGCAATATCCTTGAATCACTTTATATGACGGCATACGGAGCTTCATTTAAGGCAAAAAGCGATGTTGAAATAGCACGCTTTGGAACAAAAAGCTTTTCTGTAAAGGCAATTTTTAAAAACGATAAGGAAAGGACAGAAAGCATTTTATATCTTTATTCGGAAAAAAAAAAGCGCATAGAAAGGAACTTAAAGCCAATATCAGATAGGAAAGAGCTAGTTTCAGCCATTCCTTGTATTCTATTTAACCATGACGACATGGACTTTGTAGAAGGCTCTCCGGAGCGAAAGCGCTTTTTTATAGACCAGAGCCTTTCTATGCACGACAGCGAATACATTGACACTTTGCGCAAGTATAAGAAAATACTTAAAGCAAGGGGCGCGCTACTAAAGTCAATAAGGGAAGGCGAAAACACAGCAAGCACTCTAGACATTATAGACATCCAGCTAGCGCATGAGGGCTTGAATGTGATAAAAAAGAGAAAAAGCGCTGTGTGGAACTTTAACTGGATTTTTCCAAAGCTTTACGAAGAAGCCGGAGGCATTAAAGGCGTTTCCATTGGCTATGAATCTTCATGGAAATGGAACACAGCAGAAGAGGTGGCCGCCTTTCTCTTTTCCAAGAGGGAAGCTGATATTGCGCTTGGCACAAGCCTTTCAGGGCCGCACCGTGATAAAATCACATTTTTGACGGAAAGCGGCGCAAACTTTGCCCTAACTGCTTCAATGGGGCAAAAAAGGCTTCTAGCCCTTCTTTTGCGCGTTTCTCAAGCTGTGTTTTACACAAGGCAAACAGGAAAGCTTCCTATCCTTCTTATGGATGATGTCCTTTTGGAGCTTGACCCGGAAAAGCGAAAACGCTTTACAGCTTCCCTTCCCGAATACGATCAGCTTTTTTGCACCTTTTTACCCGGAGAGCCTTATAGCGCCTACGCTAAAACTAAAACAATGGTTTACACCGTAAGGGAAGGAAAGTTACTTGAATAAAGATATTTCAAAGGCTTCAGATATTATAGCAAAAATTTTTGACACAACCATAGAAAAAAATATTTCCAGTGCGCTCTCAATTTCTTCAATATGGAACGAAGTTATGGAAGAAAAAATATCCGCGCATTCAAAGATAATCGACATAAAAAACGGCAACCTTCTTGTCGCGGTTGATCATCCGGGTTGGAGCTTTCAAATTCTACTAAAGAAAAAAGAAATAATAAGAAGAATAAATGCTGAATTCCCTGAAAAAAAGCTTAAAGGCATTTCATTTACTAAAAGCCCTTAAAAGGGTCTTTAGTGTGAAAAGTAATGCAGCATCTACAATCTACATAATATTGTACTAAAATACTGCACCATATTGAAAGTGAAGTAAATCAAAATATTTTACATTCTCAATATTTACTACCTTGTGTAATTACTTCCATCTACTCAATAAGTTGCACCAGCATATTAGCTCTTTATATAGCACACTGTTGGATTTTTGTAAAAATTTATGGTTTTCTTCTAGCTAGCTTGTCCCGTATCCCGAGCTATGTCTAGCTTGCGGTTACGAAAATAGAGGGCAACATCAATAGAAACCGTTATAAGGTTTATTATATAGAAGATTACCACATAGCTAATGCGCTGGCTTACTAGCTTGCTTGCAATCCCGCACAGGTATCCTGCTAAAATAAAGCATTCAAATACTAGGCTTTTACCTCTTGCTGTCCTCGATATAATGGACTTTCGGATAGAAATAGGCCATGACACGCCAAAGCAAAGCAACATAAAAACTTCAAGTAATTCTGTCATGCTAATCAACTCTCTTCTATGATAATTGCTATTCAGTATAAAATCGAGCTAAAGAAATTACAACGGATAGATTTATCTGCAAAAGCTTAAGACACAATTTTTTCACTACAAAAATTGATAAATAGTAAGCCTTTTTCATCTGGGTAGCTCGAAATATAGTCTATATTATTTAATGAATTTCTTACTGTGAGGAACCTCTCTGCCGAATTAGAAGCGCAGATCAAGCGGAGTTGTTGACTAACTTCACGCCTCTTGCTAGCATTTTGCACAAATACTGGGGTGTGCGCTTAAAAAACGCTTCTGAGATAATACCCGAAAGGCGAGCTTTTAGACCGCCAAAACCTGATCCGGATAATGCCGGCGGAAGTAAGTATGAAACCTAAACTTTCTGTTTCGCCACTTTTTCTTTTTCTCTTCTTGGCGCAATCAGCTGTTTTTCTTCTAAGTTCTTGCGTTCCCTCATCTGCTTCGTCAGAAGAAGTTGTAATTTACACCTATGATTCCTTCATAAGCGAGTGGGGACCCGCACCTGAGCTTGCACGCCTTTTTAAGGAAAAGACAGGGATAACTTGCACCTTTATTGACGCGGGCGATGGTGCTCAAATTATCTCGCGTGTTATACTGGAAAGGAAAGATCCGCGTGCTGACCTTGTCATAGGCTTTGACAACAACAGGATGAACTCTATCCGCTCATCTGAAATATTTGAATCCTACAAGCCTGCAAATGCCGATGACATTATCCCCGAAGAACTTCGCCTTGCAGACGACTGGCTTGCAACCCCATACGACTGGAGCCTTTTTGCGCTTATTTACGATACGGAATCCTCCGTGCCAGAGCCGCACTCACTTGTAGAGCTTGCAAATCCATCATACAAAAAAAGGATAATATTGATGGACCCGCGCACTAGCACGCCTGGAGCTGGATTCGTTGCCTGGACACTTGCAACATTTGGCGAAGCTTGCGGCGACTTTTGGCGTGCGCTAAAGCCCAATATCCTTACAATGGCCCCCTCATGGAGCACAGGTTATGGCCTTTTTACTACAGGGGAGGCGCCGCTTGTGATTAGCTACATGACGAGCCCCGCCTACCACATTGAAAACGGCGAAGGCAACCGCTTTCGCGCGGCGCGCTTTAATGGAGGATATCCCATACAGATTGAAGGAGCTGCTATTGTGAGAGGTGCAAAAAATGCCGCCAATGCCAAGCGTTTTCTTGACTTTCTAATTACAGAAGAAGCACAAGGCGTGCTTCCGCGTACGCAGTGGATGTATCCTGTAAACGCAAGCGTAAAGTTACCTGAATCATACGGCGAGCTGCCTGATATTTCTGAAGCCCTCACTGTAGAAAACGACGCTCTTGCAGCTGCCATTGATGAGGCGATGAGCATCTTGGCGGAATAAGCTATTTTGCTAAAGTTTACGTGCCTTTTTTTTGAAAAAATGGCGGCTGGGCTTTCAGCCGCTTGTTTTCTTGTGCTAGCTCTAATTTTTTGCATCTCGCTTGCAGCAGCCCTATTGCCCGCGTTTTTGCCAGCTGCATTGTCTTTTGCGTGCAACGTCGCGCAAAGTACGCCGATCGCACGTGTTGCAGCCTTTACGTTTTTTCAAGCTTTATGCTCAAGCTCCCTTGCCCTCGTCTTGGGTCTTATAGGAGCTTTCTTTTGCGCGCGCAGAAACTTCTTTGGAAGGCGCTTTTTGCTTTCCCTTTCTTCCATTCCGCTTAGCCTTCCGCCACTTTTAATTGCACTAGGATTTGTAATGTTTTTTGGAATGAGCGGAGCGGTAAACTCAAATTTAATGCATCTGTTTAACCTCGACGCGCCGCCTATAACATTGCTTTATTCCCCCATAGGTGTTATTATAGCTCATGGTTTTTATAATTTCCCAATTGTAATGCGCACTTGCTCTGACGCTTGGAGCATGCTTGACAAGGAGCAACACGATGTCGCCGTCATGCTAGGAGCGGGACGCTTCCGCATCTTTAGAACAGTAACATTTGCTCAAATTCTCCCAGCTGTAGCCTCATCGGGGATTATAGTTTTTTTATATAGCTTTTTTAGCTTTATAATCGTTCTTCTCTTCGGAGGAGTGGGAGTGAACGTGCTTGAGGTTGAAGTGTTCCAAGCTGCACGCTCTACCATTGACTTTAGGCGAGCAGCTAGGCTTGCTATAATGGAAATTTCAATCGCAATGATTTCCGTTTTTGCCTACGCCCTTGCAGAAAAAAAGGCTGCGGCAAACAGATCAATAGGCTTTGCGGAAGCTGTACTTCCAAGAACTAAAATACGCAGGGCTGAAATCATTCCTGCCTCCCTTTTCGCGCTTTTTATAGCCTTTTTTTTGCTCTTGCCCCTTTTTTGCGTCGCGTCAGGTGCTTTTTCTCCCTCATCACAAGGATACCTTTCCCGCGTGGGCGAAAGCTCTGGATTTACTTTAAAGAACTTTACAGCGCTTTTTCTCCGAACCTCGTTTCGCGTAGCGCTCTGTAACACTGTGCTAATTGCGATTGCAACAGCTACGCTTTCTGTGGTCGCTGCATTCTTTTTTGCTTGCTGCGTAAAGGCAGCCGATCCCTTGCGCAAAAAAGCCGCTCTTAGGTCAATTCCCCTTTTACCGATGGCAGTTTCTTCTATTATCTTGGGCTTTGGGCTTACTAGAATAATGCCACAAGGAACACCTTTAATGCTCCCTTTAGCGCAAGCTGCTCTTTTTTGGCCGCTTGCCTTTAGGCAGGTTTCAGCCGCGCTAGACAGCATCCCACTAGAAATAACGGAAGCTGCCCTCATCCTTTCGCCTGATGGCTTGTACAGGGTGATTAGCATTTATCTTCCAATGTCAAGGCGAGGCATAGCGTCCGCGTTTGGGTTTTGCTTTGCCGCAAGCTGCGGAGACACATCGCTTCCGCTAGTGTTAGCGTTGCCTGGCTTTGACACCCTTGCGCTATACACTTACCGCCTTGCGGGAGCCTACCGCTTTAGGGAAGCTTGTGCTTGCGGCTTGGTGCTTGTAGCCATTGCAATTCCTGTTTTCGCGCTCACGGTGGGTGGAGCAGCCTCATCTTCTAAAGAAAGGAACTATCGATACAATGGTCGGCGATATGCCTGACAATTTAGGAGAGTATTACTTTCAAGCCCTCAATATAAAGAAGAGTTATTGTCAAGGAGGGAAGGAGATATTCTCTCTTTCTTTTTCGCTTTGCTGCGCTAAGGGGAGTATGACCGCAGTTCTCGGGCCTTCAGGTAGTGGCAAGTCCTCAATGTTGCGCCTAATTGCAGGGCTTGATACCCCTGACCGCTCATTCAATGGAGCAGAGGATGCTCCTTGCATCATTTTAGGCGGCAAGGACATAACAGCCTTTCCTCCGGGTAAGCGAAAGATAGGCATGGTCTTCCAAAGAGGAGCATTGTTTCCGCATATGCGAGTTGACGACAACATAGCTTATGGTCTGAGAGCTCAAGGAGTGAGCAAGGCAGAAAGCAGAAGGCGCGCCTCATCCTTCCTTGAACGAATGGGGCTTTCTGGCTTTGAAGCACGAATGCCAGCCTCCCTTTCAGGCGGGGAAGCGCAGCGCGTATCTCTTGCCCGCGCACTTATCCTAGAGCCAGCTCTCCTCCTACTTGACGAGCCGATTTCTGCCCTCGACACCTCATTGAGACGTCGCCTCGCTGCCGACATTACTGAAATTCAGCGGCAAATAGGCTTTACAGGGCTTTTTGTAACCCATGACGTGGAAGAAGCAAGGCAAATAGCTACGCGCATTATTGAAATACGGAATGGGCGGATTGTAAAGGATTGCGCGGCAAAGGACTACATAGCTGTTAGCTTTTAGCTATAAAAGCTAGGATTAAAGCTCAAAATCTACTCAAGTAAATACACAGATCTTGCGGCATTTGTGAATAATTTTGACTTACTAAGAAGTTCTAATAACCTAGCCCAAAAAGACATAGCGAATATGGTGAGCAGAACACAAAGTGTAGTGTATAGGGTGTAGTTGCTTAAAACAGATCCCTATTGCAATGTTATTTTAATACTATCTAGCGTAGCAGGCGGCAGGACGCGGCCCTGAACCAACCTATGCGATAATTGATTCGCAGAGCATAAAAACATCTGGCTCCAGCGAGGAGCGGGTCATTCACGGGGAAAAAGTAAAGGGCAGGAATCGACATATAGCAGTTGACACGCAGGGCAATGCCCTTGCAATTGTCGTCCATCGGGCGAGCCTGCATGACACAAAGGCGGGCATCATGGCCGCAAGGCTTGCGGTTG
>CAYYCW010000020.1:0-14980 GCA_964470435.1 uncultured Treponemataceae bacterium | reverse complement strand
CGTGCTTTTCAATAAAATGCGTAAAATACGCCCTTGAAAGCATAATAAGGCCCGCTCCATGCGGAAGGTTTTGGTGGAAAGCGCTCATGGCGTGCTCCAAGGAATGCTCGCTAGTGCATCCGCTTAGAGTCATAACGACGCCTGAAATCGTGTTCGCAAACGCCATATGCTCCCTTGCTTCAATGTCCGTGCCGTCATCTACAGCGCGGGGAAGGTAGATGGCTATGTTTTCTATAGCGGTGAGGGCATACATATCGCTCATAAGATTTGCCCTGCTTGCCACATAGCTTTCTATGCTGTGAAAAAGAGCATCAAAGCCCTGATACGCTGTAAAAAGAGGCGGCACGCCTGTCATAAGCTCTGGATCAACAATGGCAATCTTTGGGAAAAGGGATGCGGGGCCGCCAAAGCCAATCTTTTCATTTGTCTCCTCGTTGGAAATAACGCCAAATTGGTCAACCTCGCTGCCAGTGCCCGCCGTCGTTGTTATGGCAATAATAGGAAGCGGCTCCGCCGCAAGTGGCTTGCCCTTTCCCGTTCCCCCGTGCACATAATCCCAAAGGTCGCCTGGATTAGTCGCCATTGCCGCAATAGCCTTTGAAGCGTCCATAACGCTGCCGCCGCCAAGGGCTACAATAAAGTCGCAAGAATGGCTTTTGGCAAACGCCGCGCCTTCCATCACAGTAGACTTGAGCGGATTTGGCATAATTTTATCAAAAAGGGCGCTTTCAACGCCTGCTTGCCTTAGCTCGGCCTCCGTTCTTTCGAGGGCTCCGCTTTCCTTAGCGGACTTGCCGTTGGAAAGCACAATCATAGCCTTTTTGCCGAACATTTCCTGCTTGTGCAGCGCGGAAAGCTTGCCCCGACCAAATACGATTTTTGTAGGCACATGCATAAAAAAGCTCATAAGTAACATCCTCCCTAAAGTTAGTTTGCACTTGGCTGCTATTATACAAAAGTTTTTTTAATTTGGCGAGGCTGAATCGCTTGGGGCTTAGCCATTAAACTTTAACACCGGTAAATCTTGCGGCATCTTTAATGCTAACGCGGGCTCTCTTACAAGCGGAAATCCTTTACTTGCACTAGCACAGCCGGCTAAGCCCTAAAAGGTAGGTTTCAAAGCTTCCGCTGCGGGTAGCCTTTGGCTTAAAGGACTTCGCGGCGGAAAAAAGCAGCTTTATTTGCTGTATTAGCTCGCGCTCCGTTCCTCCTTGAAAAATCTTTACAACAAGGTGGCCGCCGGGCTTAAGCATTGTTTCAGCATAAGAAATGGCAACTTGAGCAAGGGCTTCGCTTTGCGCGGTGTCCACGGTACGGTTTCCTGTTGTGGCGGGGGCAGCATCTGAAATTACAAGGGAATAGGGGCCAAGAGCTACTACTTTGGCGCGCACTTCTTTTGAGGCCATGTCGCCTTGTATAAAGGAAAGATTGGCGGATACAATGCTTTCTGCAAGCGGGGCAAGGTCTACAGCAACCACCCTGCCAGGCGCCGCACAGCGTTCAAGCGCGTACATGGTCCAGCTGCCCGGGGCTGCGCCTAAGTCCAAGACTGCGCTGCAGCCCTTAAAAAGCGAAAACTTTTTATCCATTTCTTCAAGTTTCCACACGGAGCGCGCAGGGTAACCTTTTTGAAAAGCCTTTTTGCTCCAAAAGTCAGCTTTTTTGTAAGCGTTTTGCTGCAAAATATTCTCCGAAACAAAATAATTGTGTATAATAAAACTAGATGAATATAGAGCATAAGAGGCGCCTTGAAAAGATAGAGGATGAGCTAAAAGCCGCCCTCCCTGAACGCGCAGGCGATGCTTGGCTTAGCGAAGCGTTCTCCGGGCTTCCCGAAGGCGTTACAGGTGAAAACGCCTTAGCCTTGATTGAGCCGTGCAGAAGGCTTTTAATGCTTGGTGGAAAGCGCTGGAGGCCCCTTTTGCTTGTGCTTGCTTGTGAGCTTGCAGGCTCTTCACCAGAAGCTGCTTATCCTATTGCGCCAGCTGTGGAGCTTTTGCACACTGCAAGCCTTATTCATGACGACATTGAAGATTCAAGCCTAGAAAGGCGCGGTAAGCCTTGCGCCCATGTTGTTTACGGCATTGACGCGGCCATTAACAGTGCGTCCTGGCTTTATTTTCACGCGCAAACTTGCGTTGCAAGCTACAATGCTGATGTTAACCTTAAGCTTAGCCTTTTTTCAATTATAAATAGGGATATTCGTCGCCTTCATCTAGGCCAGGCTATGGATATTCAGTGGCACCGCGAACCTGCCTTTATTCCTTCGCGTAAGCAGTATGAGGCAATGATTCGCCTTAAAACAGGCACTCTTGCCTCCCTTGCAGCTGAGCTTGGAAGCGTTGCAGGCGGCGCAAAGGAAGATGAAACGATAGCGCTAACCAAGCTTGCTTGCGAGGCGGGGGCTGCTTTTCAGATTTTAGATGACGTAAAAAACCTTATTAAAGGGAATCCTGGCAAAAAGCGCGGGGATGACATTGTAGAAGGAAAAAAGAGCTTGCCCGTGGTTATTCACCACGAAATGGGCGGAGAAAACTTGAACGCCCTTTTTGAAAAAGCAAAAAAGGAAGGAATTGATTCTCCCGCGGTGGAAGAGGCAATTACAGCCCTTGAAAGCTCAGGCGCGCTTACTAAGGCAGAAGAGTATGGCAAGCAGCTCGGTGCAAGCTGCATAGAAGGCGTTAAAGCCCGCTGGCACGGCAATCACGCCGCAGAGCAAATCATAGAGCTTTTTGCCACGCTTTTAGGGTAAAATTCTTTCAAAAGCTAGGAGGGAATAGACCATGCTTTCATATTCTGATTCGTCTGATTTTTTTAATACATCTGCTATTTTTCTTTCACAAGAAGGAATGCATAAAGAGGCTGTTTCTTGCTTTTTTCAAGGACTTCGCCTTGACCCAGAAAATAAGGCGCTGTGGTATAATCTTGCAGTTAGCTACCGTGCTATGGGAGATCTTGAAAAGGCGAAAGCTGCCCTTGCCCATTCGCTTGAAGCGGATTCAGGCGACTTGGAAACCCTAAGCACGCTTGGTGTGGTTTTTCACGAATCAGGGGAGGATATTCAAGCTGAAATATGCTTTAAGGTTGCCCTTGAGCTTAACCCCTGCAGTGGCGAAGTTTGGAACAATCTTGGCGTACTTGACTTTTGCAGGCAAAATTACAAAGAAGCTGCCCGTTCCTTTGAAACCGCACTTTCTTTTATGTCGCCAGATAAGTCAGCGGACGCGCTAATCAATTTGCGCGACACATACAGTGAACTAGGCGAAGCTGAAAAAGAAGCGCAATGCGCCGACATGCTTAAAAAAATGGGGATAAACGACTAGCCGCTTGATTTTAGCACAGGCAGCGTTTTTTCGCAGGCATGCAAAAAGGAGATAGAAAATGAAAACAAGGGCTTTTGTTCTAAGAACTGAAGGCAGCAAGGTGTGGCTTTCAGTTGAAGCGGAATCATGCTCCATTTGTGATTGCAACACCCAAGATCAAGGCGGCTGTTCAGGTTGTGGTTGCAAAGGTGTATTTGACAACATTACAGCAAAAAATAGCCGCAACCTGCCGCTTAAGCCCGGTATGAAGGTAGCAGCTTCTTTTACTGCGGGGCGCGCTCTGCTTCAAGCAGCTGCAGCATTCGGCCTTCCGCTAATTTTAGCCCTTGTTGCGTATTTAGCCGCGCCCGCGCTTCCTGTATTTGCAAAGCCTGTTTCAGCTCTTGTAGCTCTTATTGCAACGGCGCTTTTTGTATGCGCGGGCTCGTCATTTATGCAAAAAAAATTTCCGCGCGCCTACGGAGAGCTTGAAATTACAGAAATCCTTGAAGAATCTAACGCGCTGTGTTTTCCCGCGCTGTCAGAAAACCAAACTATATAATTAGCCAAACTCCTTAGCATAGCGGTTAATTGTTGCAGCCATGTTTTCTAAGGAGACTTGCTCGTCAATAGCGCCCAATTCAGCTGCAGCGCGCGGCATTCCGTACACAATGCAGCTTTCCTCATCTTGACCTATCGTGCGGCTTCCCGCGTCATAAAGCGCTGCAAGCTCCTCAGCACCATCTTTTCCCATTCCTGTCATTATAATACCGAGCGCCCTATTACCGTACGCGTTTCGCACAGACTCAAACAAGACATCCGCAGAAGGCCTATGTCCGTTGCGTTGCGGGGCATCAGACAGGCGCACAACGCCTTCGATAGAATTCTTTTCAACAAGTATGTGTTTATCGCCTGGGGCAATAAAAACGCAGCCAGGTTTTAGCGTGTCGCCGTCCTTTGCCTCCACAACCTCAAGCGGGCAAATTTTATTCAAGCTGGCGGCAAATTCTCCTGTAAAGCCTGGCGGCATATGCTGTACAACAACAATCGGTTGGTGAATGCAAGACGGGTCAAGCTGCTGAAAAATAATGCGTAGCGCGTTGGGCCCTCCCGTTGAAATTCCGATAGCGATAATTTCAATTCTAGCCGGCTTTATGCGCCTTTTGCGCTTAACCGTAGGCGCAGAAGAAGAGGGAACTTTCTTTTGGGCAACGCTAGCGATAGAACTATTTTGCAAGCAATTAACTTCTGCCACATCTGCTTGAACTTGCGAGGCTAAAGAAGAAACCCCAAACTCCTTTATAATTCCTTCAGGGACTGGCTTAGTTTTTCCTGCAAGTCGAAGCTCGCGGTACCTTCCTCCAAAGCCCTTAACAAGCGAAACAAGTTTCTCTGAAACAGAGGCCAAATCCCCAGAATCGCCGTCAGGTTTGGTTACAAAATCCACAGCCCCATTTTCCAAGGCTTCCATCGTAACAGCCGCCCCGCTTTTTGCAAAGGCTGAAAGAATAATTACAGGTATTTCAATTCCTGCCTTTTTTTTTAGGTTAAGGAATTGCTTTCCGTTTATGTCGGGCATTTCCAAATCAAGAACAATCACATCAGGCTGCTCAATGCAAATACGCTGAAACGCAAAGCGACCGTTCATAACCTTGTCAAGCACCCTTAGTTCAGGGTCGCTTTCTACAACCTTGCCAACAAGGGAGCGCATAAGTGCTGAATCATCTACAATCAATACAGAAATCTTGGAATGCATGTTCATTTTAAGCCCACAAAACAAATCATCAAAGCTCTTTTTTATAAATACAGGACGCAGGTGTCTTAAAAAAGACAAATTTTGTGTCCATTCCAAAAAGAGATTCAGAATGTCCTATAAAAAGATAAGATTGAGGAGCCATAGCTCGCCAAAAGCCGTCAATGACGGACTTTTGCCCTACCTCATCAAAGTAAATAATGACATTGCGGCAAAAAACAATATCAACATTAGAATTAGGAGGGTCGTGGGTAAGATTGTGGTAGTCAAACTGGATAAGTTTCCTAATCACATCCTTAAATTGCCATCCGCTGCTCTTTTTTTCAAGAAACTTATCCAAGTACTTGTCAGGAATGCCTACAATCTTGCTGTCTTCATAAAAACCAGCCCTTGCAGTCATCAGGGATTTAAGCGAAATGTCAGACGCTAAAACCTCAATCTTAAACTGGGCAGGAACATTTTCCTGCAGCACCATAGCGATTGAATAAGGCTCCTCTCCAGTAGAGCAGCCAGCGCTCCACACACGAATTATCTTATCCCCTGAAGCAGTCTTTCGCTTTATAATTTCAGGAAGAACATACTTTTCCAGTGTTTCAAAATGTGGCTGATTCCTAAAAAACCTTGTAAGGTTTGTCGTAACGGAATCTAGCATTTCATTTAATTCATCCTCGCTAGACAAAACAAGGGTATAATACTCTTCTGCAGAGCCAAGCTCCTTGTTTCTAAGCGCGTCCCGTATTCTGCTTTCAAGAACAGGGCGGTTTGTGTCGGAAAAGGTAATTCCGCTTTCATCGTGTATAAGCTTTTGGAATTTTTGAAACTCAATGTCTGTAAGAAAATCAGGCATAAAAACCCCTAGTGAGCAAGTCGCGCCACCTTTTTGCACGCTCTCGTTTATAATATAATTATCGTATAATTATCAACGTGCAATACTAATAGTGTAGCCCTTCTTTAATCATAATGTCAATTATAAAGCCTGCACTAACAGCTTTTATTTTTGAGCGTGCGCCAATCGCGATTACGCCGATTTTGCGCCACAATTGCACTGGGATAGAGGAATCTTCCCTTTAAGGGAGCCATAAGCTTAAAGCCAAAAACTAAGAGTCCTAGTGTCAAGTAAGCAGACAGTGTTCTAGGCCTCAATACCTGCTTTGCCCTAAAGTTAATGGCTAGTAGCTAATATCTAAATGCTCAGCTTCAAGGAGAACTAGCAAAGTAGCTTCGAGTGAGGATATTTCCTAGAAGAGGTGCGGAAATTGCGTTCAAAATTTATCCTTAATAATTTTATGGAAGAAAATCGTATGCGAGATTTTTTATTTTTACTGCAGCTCATCTTTTTCCTTAGGTTTCTTAAAACGCAAAAAAATCCATGACAGAAAAAAAATGCTTGACAGGATAGAAAAGCAGGTATGATAATTGCATTAAAAAGAAAGCTTTTACTAGCCGATTAGGTTCAATTCCCGATTTTAGCAGTTTTAGGAGGTAGGCATGGCGGAAGCTAAAAAAAGGCGTGGCGTGATAGAGGCGCTTGCAAGGGGCTCTACCCATATTATGCAAAAATTCATGCCCGATGCTTACATTTTTGCGGCGGCGCTCACCTTTTTGGTGTTCATTTTTGCCTTTCTTGCAACGGGACAGTCCTACATAAGGCTGATTGGTCATTGGGGGGTTGGTGTGTGGTCGCTTTTGGCTTTCACCATGCAAATGGTCTTGGTGCTGGTTACGGGTCACGTCCTAGCATTTGCACCTCCATTCAGGAAGCTCCTTGACAAGCTCTCCGACATACCGAAAACGCCAACGCAGGGCATAATCCTTGTTACTGTAATATCCTACATAGCCTGCATACTGAGCTGGGGCTTTGGTTTGGTTATAGGCGCCATCTACGCCAAGGAAATAGCCAAAAAGGTGCGCGGCATAGACTATAGGCTCTTGATAGCATCCGCGTATTCGGGCTTTGTTCTGTGGCACGGCGGCTTTTCGGGCTCAATCCCGTTGACCCTTGCAGGCGGGGACTTGACTGCTACTGGTGGCGCGTTAACAGAGGGCATTCCCACAAGCAGGACGCTGTTTTCATCTTTCAATATATTCATAGTGGTTGGAACTTTCGTGGTGCTTCCGATTGTCAACGTCCTTATGCATCCAAGATCCAAGGAGGATGTTGTGAGCATAGACCCCAGCTTGCTGCAAGACGTGGAGCTTGCAAAAAAGGTTACTAAGGAAGACTTCAAGAAGATGGTGCCCGCGGAAAAGCTTGAAAACAGCCCCGCGATAAACATCATTCTGGCCATTTTGGGATTTTCCTATATAATATACTACTTTGTCTCCTCGCCTGCGCCTGACTTGAATCTCAACATAGTCAACTTTATATTCCTCATGCTTGGTGTCCTTCTACACAAGACGCCTAGAAGCCTGATAAACGCGTTTTCCGAAGCTGCTAGGGGAGCGGCGGGCATAATACTGCAGTTTCCGCTATATGCAGGAATAATGGGAGTGATGACGGGCGCGTCCGAAGCCGGAGTGTCCTTGGGCGGCGTAATAAGCAATTTCTTTGTTTCCATATCCAACCAATTCACATTTCCGGTGTTCACCTGGCTTAGCGCGGGGCTTGTAAACATCTTTGTACCTTCCGGCGGCGGCCAGTGGGCGGTGCAGGGGCCAATAATGATGCCAGCGGGGGCAGTCCTTGGCGTGGATCCTGCAAAGACTGCTATGGCAATAGCCTACGGAGACAGCTGGACAAACATGATACAGCCGTTTTGGGCTCTTCCCGCGCTGGGCATTGCCAAGCTAGGCGCTAGGGACATAATGGGCTACACGGTGATAGTCTTGATAGCATCAGGAATAATGATGGCTATAGGGCTTATGGTCTTCTAGTCTAAGAGCTTTATGAACTTTCAAGCACTTTGTTGCATTAATATAGTAATAAAAAAATACACTAGGAGGTATTGGGTATTATGAAGGATTTGTACGCAGTCAGCTGTTGTCGCACTGCTATTGGGAGCTTTCAGGGCTCTTTGGCGAATGTTCCAGCTGCTGAATTGGGCGCGATTGTGGTTAAGGCTGCTTTGGAGCGCGCAGGGCTTAAGCCAGAGCAGGTAGATGAAGTCATTTTAGGCTGTGTTCTTTCGGCGGCGCTAGGGCAAAATGTGGCGCGGCAAGTTGGCGTAAAGGCGGGATTGCCGCTTTCGCTTACAGCTACTACGGTAAATATGGTTTGCGGCTCTGGAATGAAGTCTGTAATAGAAGCGGCTAGGGCTATACTTGCGGGGGATGCAGATATAATAGTTTGCGGCGGAACGGAAAACATGACCATGTCGCCATATGCTATTCCTAGTGCTCGCGGCGGCGCGCGAATGGGCAACGCCACAATGATAGACACAATGGTAAACGACGGGCTTTGGGATGCTTACAATAATTTTCACATGGGAACCACCGCCGAAAATATCTGCGATATTTGGGGACTTACCCGCGAAGAGCTAGACGAGTTTGCAGCTTCTTCCCAGCAAAAGGCGGAAGCAGCGCAAAAGGCTGGCAAGTTCAATGATGAGATTGTTCCTGTGATGATTTCTAAAAAGAAGGAAACCATTGAGTTCAAGGTTGACGAATACCCTAAGTCGGGCGTTACCAAGGACTCCATAGCCAAGCTAAAGGGCGCCTTTCCCACAGGGCCTGACGGCTTTGAGGACAAGGTTGTCCACACTTTTGAGCCTTCAAAGGTAAATAAGGAAAATGCTAGAAAGCATGTCCAGCGCGTTACAGCCGGAAGCGCTTCAGGTATAAACGACGGCGCTGCAGCCATTGTTATGGCTTCTGGGGAAGCGGTAGCAAAGTACGGCCTTAAACCTGTAGCCAAGCTGATTAGCTGGGGGCAGGGCGGCGTTGATCCCAAGATTATGGGCGTTGGGCCCGTGCCTGCAACGCGGCAAGCCCTTTCCAAGGCTGGCTTGACAATTAAGGACATTGACCTGATTGAAGCAAACGAAGCATTTGCGGCGCAGTCCATTGCTGTAGCAAAGGAGCTTGAGTTTGACATGAGCAAGGTTAACGTGAACGGCGGTGCCATAGCCTTAGGGCATCCTATTGGGGCTTCAGGCGCGCGTATTATTGTAACCCTTTTGCATGAAATGCAAAAGAGGAGTGATGCAAAGCGCGGCCTTGCAACTCTTTGCATTGGCGGCGGCATGGGCGTTACTACCATTTGGGAAAAGGTGTAAAAAAGGCTTGGCAGGGGACTTGCCTTGCCAAGTTCTAAAAAAATAGTGGAGGTTAAACAAAATGCCTAAATTTGTATCTATTGAAGATGCGGTTAAGTTGATTCCAAGCGGAGCTTCGGTGCTGTTCGGCGGCTTTTTAGGCTGCGGAAGCGCCCACAGGTTTATTGATGCCCTTTCAAAGTCGGATGTCAAGGACTTGACTATCTTTTGCAATGATGGAGGCATACACAACGGGCCTTTGGGCGAGGAGCGATACGGGATATCCAAGCTTATCCGCAACAAGCAAGTAAAAAAGCTAGTCACTACCCATATAGGGCTCAACCCTGAAGCAGGCGCTCAGGTCTTGCAGGATCGCACGCTTGAGTTGCTGTTTATCCCGCAAGGCTCATTGGCTGAAATGATTCGCGCTGGCGGCGCTGGTCTTGGCGGGGTTCTAACTCCTACGGGCGTTGGCACTTTGGTGGAGGAGAGCCCGCTTTGCCTTGGAAAGCAAACCATTAACGGCAGGGACTATTTGCTAATGGCTCCTATTCGCGCGGATTTTGCGGTCATTGCAGGCAGCAAGATAGATAAGGCTGGCAATGTTTGGTACAAGGGCACTACTGTCAATTTTAACATTGTGATGGCCCTTGCTGGCGATACAGTAATTGCAGAAGCTGAAGAGATAGTGGAAATCGGCGCGATTGCTCCTGAAGACGTGCGCACTGGTGGCGTGTTTGTTGACTATGTGGTTGAAGGAGGTAAGTACTAATGGACAAGTCTCAGGTTAAGAGCATTATAGCTACCCGTGTAGCCAAAGAATTAAAAGACGGCGATGTTGTCAATTTAGGCATTGGAATACCTACGCAGGTTCCAAAGTATTTGCCGGAAGGTGTTTCCGTTATATTGCAAGCCGAGATTGGCATTATAGGCTCTGCAGCGGTTACGGGCACTCCTGACCCCATTCACGTAACGGATGCTGGCGGCGCTCCCGCTACCACTATCCCAGGAGGCTGCTTTATAGATTCCGCTACCTCATTCTGCATGATTCGCGGGGGTCATGTGGACGCCACAGTGCTTGGCGCTCTTGAAGTGGACGAGGAAGGTTCTATTTCAAACTGGATTATTCCAGGAAAGAAGATGCCTGGCATGGGCGGGGCCATGGATTTGCTTGCAAGCGCAAGGAACGTCATAGTGGCTATGGAGCACACAGCCAATGGCGCGCATAAAATCCTTAAAAAGTGCACATTGCCGTACACTGCCGTACACTGCGTAAACAAGATTGTAACAGAGATGGCTGTTATTGAAGTTACAGATAAGGGGCTTGTGCTCACTGAGCATAATCCTGAGTTTACTGTAGAGCAAATTCAAGCTGCAACTGGTGCTACACTAACGGTTAGCCCAAATCTAAAGCCCATGTTCTAGCAGCTTGCCCTAGCTTTTAGCCCTTAAAGGTATTCATAAATGAGGGCTAAAAGCATTAGCTTAGCAGTATAAAAAAAGCTGTTGCGGGTTTTACCCGCAACAGCTTTTTTAGCGTCTTTGCGTTAGTTTAGCGAATGCCTATGGTGCCCAGTATAATCGCAAGTATAGTCGCCGCTATAGGTATAATGCAGCAACACATGAATACATCAATATACGAATCCTTGTGCGTCATTTTTGTTACAGCAAGAAGTGTCAGGACAGCCCCGCACTGAGGCAAGGTGTCAAGACCGCCCGCGGATATTGCGGCAACCCTTGCAAACACTTCTAGCGGTATTCCGCTTGACTGCGATAGCTGCACAAACTGCTCGCCTATGGCATTCAGGACGATTGAAACGCCGCCTGAAGACGAGCCCGTAGCGCCTGCAAGCACGTTGATGGCTACAGCTTCTGTTATAAGCGGCGAAAACTCAAAGCCTGTTACCCATTCTGTTAGACTCTGAAAGCCAGGCACAGCCTGTATTACCCCGCCAAAGCCTACGCCAGCCGATGTGTTGAGTATTGCGAGCATGGAGCCTTCAGCGCCGCCGTTTACAACGCCAATAACGCCTTTAAGGTTGTTCAGCCTCTTGATAAAAAGCAAAATGCCTGCTATGCAGCCTACCAGCAATGACACGACAATGTGCAGCTTTACCACATTGAAAAGTATTATAACCAAAAGTGGCGGAATTATAGAAAGATACCACTTGGGCAAGGACGCTGGGTCTTTGGTGGTTACTTGCTGGCCATCTGGCTCGTCAAAGGCCACGCCTTCCTTAATAAGCTTTTTTGTCCTGTAGTTTAGCCAAAGCACGCCAAGCGCGAACATAACAACGCCGCACACCACGCCGATTATAGGCGCGCTCAAGGGGCTTGTCCCAAAGTATGTGGTGGGGATAACGTTGGTAAGCTGAGGAGTGCCAGGGAGGGCTGTCATGGTGAAGGTAAAGGCCCCTAAGCTTATAGCGCCCGGTATCATTTTTCTGGGGAGGTTTGATTCCCTAAAGAGGGCCAAAGCCATCGGGTATACAACGAACACTACAACAAACAATGACACGCCGCCATAAGTCAATATGCCACAAATAACAACTATAGCAATAATCGCTCTTTTGTATCCTATTAGCTTTGCCAAAAAGTAAGCTATGCTTTCGGCGGCGCCCGTAGCGTCCATCATCTTGCCGAATATGGCCCCGAGCATGAACATCGGAAACCATTGCCTGGCATAGTTGCCAAAGGCGGTCATAAAGTCGCCCATAAAGGCATCCAAAAGGTTAAGCCCGCCAAATGCGGCTACAACCAGCCCGCAAATAGGGGCAACCCAAAGAATTGACATTCCCTTGTAGGAGAGGAACGCCAAAAGCCCTAAGCCTATGAATATGCTAAGTATTCCAATCATAAAATCTCCTAAAAATGCATGCTAGTTCATAAACCAGCCATGGCTTGCCAGCATTGACTGGCCTGTCATGGCGCCTGTTGTGTCATGCGCAAAGAAAGATACAAGATTGGCAACCTCATCCACAGTAGTAAACTGCTTGTCAACAGTATCTACTAGCATAATGTTGTCAATAACTTCTTGCTCCGATATGCCTTTAATTGCTGCCTGCTCTGGAATTTGCTTGTCAACCAGAGGCGTCCTTACAAAGCCTGGACAAACAACATAGGTGTGTATTTTGTGCGGCCCGCCTTCTTTTGCTAAAACCCTTGCAAGACCCAAAAGCCCATGCTTTACAAAGCAATAGGGTGTCTTAAATACAGAAGCCACATGTGAATGTGCAGAGCCCATAAAGATAATTTGCCCGCCCTTGCCTGACTTTTTCATTTCAGTAAAGGCTGCCTTCGCGGTTAAAAAAGCGCCGTCCGCGTGTATGGCTAACATTCGCTTCCATTCTTCAAACGGAAACTCTTCTATTGGATGGACTATTTGAATACCCGCGTTGGAAAAAACAATGTCTATGCCACCTAACTCCGCAATAGTTTTCTTGAACGCTGCATTTACAGCTTCCTCACTGCTAACGTCCATAGAAACATATATAGCCTTGCCGCCGCTTTTGTTGATTTCCTCCGCTACCGCCTTTGCTCCATCCACATTTACATCGGCAACCACAACAGCCGCCCCATCCTTTGCCAGGCGCATTACAGAAGCCTTGCCCAGCCCGCTTGCAGAACCCGTAACCAGAGCTACTTTTCCGCTTAAACTCATTTTTTTCTCCTTAAAATAAAAAACAATAACTTACACTATTTAATCTAGTATAGCTAAAAAAAGTCTAACCTAGATTTATGACCTTTGCAAATAAAAATTGCAAAATATTATAAAAATATATGGATAATAATGGATTCATTGCATATTGAGCTATATCCTTTACTGTAAAAAATTCGCCTGTTACAGGCATTTCAAAGCCTATTATATGATGTTTATGTCTAGGACTGGGATGCGAACAATATACTGTAAAGCTTACTATAAAATATGCTGAAGCAAGAGTAACCTCATTCGATGCTACCTTCGGGGCTATGTCTGCATAACACTGCTTTGCTAACAGCCTAGATTCCTGCGCCACGCTTTATGTCTTGCAATGCGGAATGAGTATCTCAATCAACAGTTCTTACCCAATCGCTTGCAGGTCTCATCTTTGCAAATACAGCTATCTTGGGCGCTTGCAATACTGTGCAACTCCAGGATAGAACCATATTAATTGCAATAACGCTCTTCATGTATTTTCCGTCCGTCTAGCCTGATGCCTAAATTTCTTCCCAACGCGCAACAGCGCATAAGTGGCATACTTAAATTTCTCAAATTCATTAATACGAATCTCCCGCCTAAAGAGAACTGGCATTTAATGGGACAAAGCAATGAAAAGATAGCTTTTAGCTTTCTTACGAGGAGATAACCCAGCTTGAAGCTTACGCTGCGAGTCCTCCTAGTCAGGGATGAAGATCAGCATTCATCTTAAAACATTTTGGCCGTTGTGCTATCATCAATCTATGGAAAAAAACAAAAATGCATTCACCATAAGGCGGGCAATAGAAAAGGACGTGCCAGCCATTGCAAACCTTCTTTTGCAGGTTGCCGCTGTACACCACGAGGGGCGCCCAGACTTGTTTAAGGCAGGCGCGCGCAAATACACGGATGGCGAGCTCTTGGAAATTATAGCGGACGACGCGCGCCCCGTGTTTGTGGCTGAAATGGCTTCGGGCGAGATTGCTGGCCACGCATTCTGCGTTTTTGAACAGCACAAGGATAGCGGCGCGCTAACCGACATAAAGACGCTTTATATTGATGACATTTGCGTTGACAAGAATAAGCGCAGGACTGGCGCAGGCCAAGCGCTTTACCGCTTTGTACTTGACTTTGCGCGCGCGCAAGGCTGCTACAATGTTACGCTCAATGTGTGGAGCTGCAACACTGAAGCCCTAGCCTTTTACACATCGATGGGGCTTTCAGTCCAAAAACAAGGGATGGAGCAAATCCTTTAACTAAAATGGAGCATTGCCGGAGAACAGACTTGAACTGTCACGCCGATTACTCAGCAAGGGATTTTAAGTCCCTGGTGTCTACCAATTCCACCACTCCGGCTAATTTTCGGCATTAATGTTAGCGCGAAAGCGCTTATTAGTCAAGCTATTGGAGGATTGTAATGTATTCCGATACTCACTGCCACTTTGACAGAATGAAAGAGCGCGATGTGGATTTTGCAAGCCTTATACCTGATCTTGCAGAAGGCAATTTCCGCTTTGTGATGGACATCGGAACTAAGCCGGGCGACTTGGCTGCTCGCCTTGAGATAATCCGCTCAGGATGCTCATCCGCGCCTTCCTTTACGCCCGATAGCGCAGGGCTACCTTCCTTTTTGCATTTAAGCTGCGCGCTTTGGCCTAGACCTGAGTCAATCGCCGAAAGGGATGAGTGCCTAAAGCTCTTGGAAAAAGACATTGAAACGTTAATAGCTCTTGCGAGAGAAAGGGCAGCCGCAGCCACCAATACCGAGGTAGAAGCACCACGTCCAGCTATTGCAGCACTAGGAGAGTGCGGTATTGACCGCTACTGGAACGGTGCGGCAGCCATTGAGCGGATAGCGCAAAAAAAAGCCGAACAAGGAGGCGAAGTTTGCCCTGATGAAAGCACTGGCACCCCTGACACAGCCGGCGAGGAGGAGCTTTTTGCTGCGCAAATAGCCCTTGCGCAAAAATACGGCCTTCCCTTTATTGTTCACTCGCGCGATGCATTTGATGTTACTTATTCTGTCATCAAGTCTTGCGGCTACTTCCGCGGCGTT
>CAYYCW010000019.1:0-15145 GCA_964470435.1 uncultured Treponemataceae bacterium | reverse complement strand
GATGACAATAAAACTTATGTGGGCACTGCGACCTTGTCCTTTGCTTCTGGCGGCACCTTTACTTACACATCCACTGTGACAGAAGATGGTAGTGTAGTTGAAGAGGAATCTGGAACAGAAAGCGGAACTTGGAGTCTAAGCGGCACGACGCTTACGCTTACAATAAATGGCGTGTCCGACACTGCCACTTATAACGGCAACACAATTGTCGTTACTGATGGTGATGACTCGATGACCTTCACAAGGGTGTCATGACGCCCGCTTGCCCGCCTTTCGGCGGGCGGCAACTAATTCAGCTGACAGCTGACAAGCTACCAGCTGACAGCTACCATCACCCAAAACACCTTCCTTTACAGTTTTCCCTATGTTTGCTAGTATTGCGGCTAGGGTTCTTGATGAAAAGGTCTTTTTTGCTCGCGCCTTCAATTCTTTCTTGCGACTTTTCGAACATGGGGCAGGCTCTCTCCCTTATTGAAAGGGAAGGCGGCGATATGGTGCACATAGATGTTATGGATGGGCACTTTGTTCCCGAAATTACTATAGGAGCACCTGTAGTGAAAGCTTTACGTAAAAAAACTTCTCTTCCATTTGATGTTCATCTTATGGTTTCAAACCCTGAACACTTTATTCCTCAGTTTATAAGCGCGGGTGCTGACTATCTTACATTTCACTATGAGGCTGCGGTACACGTTCACTCCCTTATCATGCAAATAAAGGCTGCGGGCGTAAAGGCGGGGGTAAGTATTGTGCCTTCAACGCCTGCCTCCTTTCTTTGTGAAATTCTAGGCTGCCTGGACTTGGTGCTTGTTATGGCGGTTAATCCTGGCTACGGTGGGCAAGTTATGATTAGCTCTTGCCTTGAAAAAATACGAGTCCTTGCTGAAATGCGCAAAACTTTAGGCTTTAACTACTTAATTTCTGTTGATGGCGGCGTTAATGCCGAAACTTTTAATAGTGTGCTTGAAGCGGGCGCTGACATAGTTATTTCAGGTTCTGCATTTTTTAACGGCTCCCTTGCAAGAATTATTAAAAATGAGTAAGGCGTTCTGTAAAGAGTTCTTGGGGAGCAATGCTTTATTGAGGAGGTAAAATGATTTGCCGCTATAGCTTTAAGTTTTTGCTTACAGTGCTCTTTTTCTTTTCTTGTTTTTCCCTTTGCGCTCAATATTACCAAGCAGAGGATAGCGCTTCTAAGTCCTTGTCCTTAGGGCTTGAAGCGTATTCGCGCTCTGACTGGGATACTGCAATTAGGTATTTTAGGCAAGCTTCATCTGAAAATCCTGCTTATTCTGAGCCTTTTTTTTGGCTTATCATGGCGCAAATTTCTAAAGGAGACTATCAAGATGCCTTTTCGGGCATAGATGGCTTTATGCTAATCTTTAGACATGATAGGCACGCTCCAACTGTCCTTTACCAAAAGGGTAGGCTTGAGTTTTTAACTTCTAAATATGACCAAGCTATGGAAACCTTTTCTAGCTTTGTTGACTCTAATCCTAAGCACAGGCTTGTGCCTTCCGCTTATTACTGGATGGCTGAAATATGCTTTGCCACTGAAAAATATGATGAGGCTAAAAGGCTGTATGAGTTTTTAATTAAGTCTTGGCCGCAAAGCGTAAAGCACGAGGCTGCTTCTTATAGGCTTGCTTTGCTTGATGCTTCCTTAAATTATGATATGCAAAGGATTTCTAGCCTTGAAAAAGAAATGGCCTTGCTTGCAGCGCAAAATGAAGACCTTATTGCAGCACTTATAGCTGCAGGTTTGCCTCTTCCTGAATCAGTGCGTTCAAAAATGACAGCTAGCCTTGAAGAAGATAGCGCACGGGGAAGGAGGAGAGTTATCGGGCTAGAAGAGCTTATAAGAAAGTACATTAGGGCGCGCGATATTTATGAAGTGGAATAAGGAGAGTTCAATGAAACTTTCACTAAAGAATAAAGCGTTTTTTCTTTTTGCATTTTTTTTTCTATTTTGTATAATCCAATCTAGGCAAGCTTTTTCTGAATGTAACCCTTGCGATGATCCGTGTGGCAGTAGTAAGGGAGATTTCAGCATTACTGGAGGAGACATTAGAGTAACGCTTCACAGCAAGGCAGGAACTTTTTCATTTTATAAGCTTAAATCAACAGGAAGGGGTGTATACGAGCCCCTTCTTGACACTAGAAATTATAGCACAGGAAGCCGTTTTGCTGTTTATGCAGATGGGAAAACGCACGTGCTTGAAAAAAAGATATTTAAGAGAATAGGCTTTGAAGTTTCAGATGACGAGCGCGAAGCTTTTTTTATATTTACTCCTTCCAATAACTTGCAAGTAGTGCAGCGCTTTTTTATTGAAGAAAATACAAGATTTGGTAAAAGAGCTAGTGCCCTAGGAATAGAGACTACAATAGAAAATACTTCTGGAAGGGAAATGACCTTTTCTATGCGTGCAGTTTTTGATACAATGCTTGGGGAGCGCCGAACAGCTTTAACAAGGGGGCACTTTATTACAGGCAGGGGGCAGGCAATTAATTCTGAAACTCTTTTAATGTCTCACGATTCAAATTCCACATTGCTTTTTTCTTCTAATGGAGAAAGCAGCTGCGCGTTTTTTCTTCCATCAGCAGCAAATGGCAAAAACAGCGCTGACAGCATTTATCTTGCAAACTGGAGCCGCTGCGATGCCTTTCTTAGGGGTAGGTTTAATCGCTCTGTTGAGGCTGTGGAGGGCAGAAGCTTTAGCTCTATTCATGCTATAAATGATTCTGCTGCTTTAATGAATTGGCCTGTAGTTTCATTGCGTGATGGTGAAAAGGTTTCTTTTGTGGTTTATCTTTCAGCTGTTAATCCTGCATCAATGTTTGACGCATCTATAGAAATTCCTTCTTTAGAAAGCTACACTAATTATGAAGATGACAGAGCATTTAGGGAAAAGCAAGCACTTTACTTTAGCATAGCAAGTAGGCTAAGGCAAATTGAAAATGGCGATGTTGAAGCAGAACAAGAAGAGGTAGATAGGCTTCACAAAATCCTAGATTTCCTGCTTGAAGATATGTGATAAAAGGATTTGTGAAGTTTAGCGCGCAAGCTTAAGTCTATGGCTAAAGATGTTTTAGAGCGAGCTGAAAAGCTTTTTTATAGAAGAAAGTACGGAGAGGTTATTTCTATCCTTGAGCCCGTTGTCCTTGAAACAAGCAGCGGGGATGTCCTTTATGCGTATAAGCAGTCTTTTGAGCTCTATTTTTTTCTTGGAATGTCCTGCCTTTATACAGGGGATACAGGGGGCGCATGGTCTTATTTTGACAGGGCAAAAAGAATAAAGCCTAGAAACACAGCTTTAATGCTTGCTCATGCTGTAGTGGCAATTATGCAGGGGAAAGTGCCTGACGCTTGCGGGTATTATCTTGAAATATTGCGCAGAGACCCTGATAACAGAAAGGCTACAAAGGCCCTTGAGTTTTTGCGCAAGTCTAATGATGAAACTATTCGTCGCTTTGTTGCAGAAAAAAAGATTTTTCGCTTTTGCCCAAATCTTAAAAAGAGCATAAAAAAGCCTGTTTTAATTGCGGTAGCAGCCGCGCTTCTTCTTGCTGCAGCACCCGCTGTAAGCTTTTTAGCCAATGGCAGCGAGAGCATCACTTATGAAAGGGCTGACCTTTCTGAGTTTAATTTGTCGCAGGATGAGCGTGGGGCTGCCACAGAGCAAGAAGGCTTTTACAACTATGTCCTTACTTCAAGGCAGGTAATTTCTTCTTATGAATCAATTAAGACATACTTTAACAGCTTTAGGGACAATGCAGCCCAGGTTGAAATTAACAGGCTTTTGAATTCAAATGCCTCATCTTCAATCCGCAGAAAGGCTAGGATGCTTATGGACTATCTTTCAGAGCCTGGTTTTGATACAATAAGCGATGTTTACCCTTATTCGCAGGTGGCGGCAGAGCCCCTTCTTTACATGGACTGCTGGGTTGTTTGGGATGGAATGGCTGCAAATATTGTGAGGGGCGAAAACAGCACGGAGTTTAGCTTTCTTGTAGGCTATAACAGAAGCTCTGACCTTGAAGGCGTAGTTCAAGTTAATTTTTCAAGGGCTTTATCCTTTGACCAAGAAAGGCCATTTACTCTTTTGGGGCAAATTAAAAGCGAGGACGGAAGAATTGTTTTACGCGGAAGCTCAATGTATCAGAGTGTAAGGCCTGCAAGCTAAGTTTTTTAGGCGGAATGCTAGCCGCCAAGTAGCTTTTCTGGTATTAAATAAATCAGGAGGATTAAGGTGGCTAAAATTACAATAGAAGATGAAACAAATGAAGGAATTAGCGAAAAGCTTAAAGCCCTTGAGGCTGCAAGGCTTCAAATTGAAAAGCAGTTTGGGCAAGGCTCCCTTATAAAGCTGGGGGCCAATGCTGATGCTTCTGCAATAGAAGTAATTCCTTCGGGAAGTATCCTTTTAGATGAGGCGCTTGGTATAGGCGGGTATCCGCGCGGGCGAATTATAGAAATTTACGGCCCTGAATCCTCAGGGAAAACTACGCTTGCTCTTCATGCAGTGGCTGAAGCCCAAAAGCTAGGTGGCATCGCAGCCTTTATAGACGCGGAGCACGCCCTTGACCCGCAGTATGCCCATAAGCTTGGTGTAAATATTGAAGACCTCTGGGTTTCACAGCCTGACACAGGCGAGCAAGCGCTAGAAATTGCAGAAAGCCTTGTGCGCTCAGGGGCTGTGGACATCATTGTAGTTGATTCAGTTGCAGCACTTACCCCGCAAGCGGAAATTGAAGGCGATATGGGGGATTCCCACATGGGGCTCCAGGCAAGGCTTATGAGCCAAGCTTTGCGGAAACTTACCGCTATAATTGGAAAGTCCAAGAGCATTATCATCTTTATAAACCAAATTAGAATGAAAATAGGGGTAATGTTCGGAAATCCTGAAACTACAACGGGAGGCAACGCCTTAAAGTTTTATTCATCTGTAAGGCTTGATGTTAGAAAGTTTGATACAATTGATCGCGGAGAGGACGCTGTAGGAAACCGCGTGCGGGTAAAAGTTGCAAAAAACAAGGTGGCTCCTCCTTTTAGGAAGGTTGAACTTGACGTGATTTTTGGCAAGGGCATTTCGCCTATAGCAAGTCTTCTTGACTGCGCGGTTAAGCACGAGTTTATAGACAAAAAAGGCGCGTGGTACGCGTACGGGGAAGAAAAAATAGGGCAGGGAAGGGAAAACGCTATTAAGTTCCTTGAGGCAAATCCTGAAATTGTATCTGATTTAACTTTAAGGCTAAGGGAAAAGCTTTTTCCAGGCCAAAAGATTAAAGCCGCTGAAGGAAATGATTCTGCACAAAAGGGAACGGCTGCGGCTTCTAAGGCTAGCGAGGCGGCGGAAAGTCCCAAAAAAGCATACGCTGAAGCTGCTAGCGTAGCCGCCCCTGCCGCAGGCAAAAGCCCTGATGAGAGCCTTTTCCCGTGAAAGGGGCTAAAAGGCTTGATGGCGGCGAGCTTGTTGTGCTGGGGCTTGGCTCTAACACAGGCGATTCTTTAAGCATTTTACGCGGCGCGGCGGCTTCACTTTCAAGCCTTCTTTATGGGATGAGTGTGTCATCTATCTATCTTACAGAGCCGCAGGATTACAATGAGCAGCCTAGCTTTTATAACGCCGCTGTTGCGGGGCGCTTTGCCTTTTCGCCTGAAAAGCTCCTTTTGGAGATAAACAAAATAGAAGCTTACTTTGGAAGGAATAGGGCGAATGAAATTCCAAAAGGGCCGCGCGCGCTTGACATTGACATTCTCATTTTTGGGATGCAAAGCATTGAAATGGAAACGCCTAACTTAACAATTCCGCACAAGGCTATAAGGGAAAGGCAGTTTGCTCTTGTGCCTCTTATTGAAATTGTACCTGATGCGGTTGATCCTGTTACGGGGAAACTATTTTGCGATATTTCTGCAAAACTTCCCCCGCAGGGCGTTAAAAAGCTTGAGGAAAGATTGTGGAATTGACAGAAAATAGCTTTATGGAGGCAGTCTTTAAGGTAAATAATTTTGAAGGCTCCCTTTCACTTCTTCTAAAGACTATTCATGAAAACGGAATCAATGTCTATGATGTGCCTGCCGCAGGCATAACTGGGCAGTATCTTTCATACCTTGACTGTGTTAAAGCTGATTTGGACAATCTTAGCGAGTTTTATTCCCTTGCGGCAACCCTTCTTTGCATTAAAAGCAGGATGCTTCTTCCCCAAGACGAGGTTGAAGGCGAAGATGGGGAAATTGACTTGCTTAATGAAATTGGCGCTGTGCGGGATGAACTTATTGAGCATCTTATTGAATACCATAAATACAAAAGGCTTTCTGACTTGATGGCAGAGCAGGAATCAGCTGCTGAATGGATTGCAGAGCGTCCAAGTTTTAAGCGCTCCATTCCATTTGAAGAGGAGGACATCTGGCAGCTTGCAAACAGCTGGGACTTGATGAACGCATTTTCTTCCATTATGTCAAAATATAGGCTTGAGGTAATCTATGACCTTTACGAAGAGGTTTCAGTAAGCGAAAAGCTCGCTCTTATAGATGAGCTTATTGAACAAAAGGGCGAATTCATGTTTTCAGACCTGATTACAAGGCGCGGAAATCCTATGGATGTTATTTGCGCGTTTATGGCAGTCCTTGAAGCGGTAAAGAGCCGCGCGGCTTGCATTTGGCAAAGTAGTTTGTTTTCAGACATTAAAATCAAGCCGCGCCAGCCGTAGCTTGGGTGAAAGCGCATAAAGCCAATGGAAGAGCAAACAGAAGAATATAAAATGGAAAAGGAGGCAGCTTTAGTTGAAGCTGTTCTTTATCTTGAAAATGAGCCTGTCTCTGAAGATTTAATTGCGCGCGCTACGGGCTTTTCCCGCGACCTTGCATCTGCTTGCATTGAGCGCCTTAAAGCTAAGTATGCCTCTTGCGATTCAGGGCTTGATCTTGTTCATATTTCAGGCGGCTGGATGCTTTGCCCCAAAAAGGAGCTGTGGGAAGCGCTTAAAGGCAGGTACGGCAAAAAATCGGATGGGCGGCTTTCTCGCGCGGCAATGGAAACGCTTTCCATTATTGCATATTCGCAGCCTATAACGAGGGCAGAAATTGAAGCAATACGCGGCGCAAACCCTGACAACATGATAAGGCTTTTAATTGAGCGCGGGCTTGTAAGGACAGTTGGAAAAAAAGATATTCCAGGTAAGCCTGTTCAGTTTGGCACAACGGAAGGTTTTTTAAAGGCTTTCAATATGAATAGCATTGCAGACCTTCCAAAACTTGAAGAAGAGGAAAAAAGCCGCTTTGAGCTTTCAAGATAAGGCGGAAACTTCAGGCCTGCAGGAAAGGCGGGAAGGAATGCGCTTGCAAGTTTTTCTTGCCCATGCAGGAGTTTCTTCCCGCCGCTCAAGCGCTGAAATCATTGCAGCGGGCCGCGTTTTTGTAAACGGGGTAAAAGCGCTTGAAAGAGGCTTGCGAGTTTTTCCATCAGATGCTGTGCTTTTGGATGGAAAGCCTTTAAGCCTTGAAGAAAAAAAACGCTATATACTCCTTAACAAGCCTAAAGGCTATGTTTCAACGCTTTCTGATGAAAAGGGCCGCCCTACAGCTGCTTCACTTGTTGCAGGAAAATATCCTGAAAGGCTTTACAATGCGGGCAGACTAGATATGTGGTCCGAAGGGGCACTTATCTTTACAAACGACGGCGAGTTTGCCTTAAAAATTTCTCATCCTTCATCTGAAATAGAAAAAGAATACATTGTTAAAACTACCTCGCCTCTAAACCTAAGTGTTCTAATGGAATTCCAATCGGGGATAAGAATTGAAGGAGTTTTTTTTAGGGCTTTTCGCGCAGAGCCGCTTTCGCCTTCATGCTTTCGGATTGTGCTTAAAGAAGGAAAAAATAGGGAAATAAGGCGAGTGTTTGAGCATTTTGGCGCACGCATAAAAAGATTAAAACGGGTTAGAATAGGATGCGTCAATTTGGGGAATCTAAGTGCAGGGGAGGCAAGGGACCTTAGCCTGCAAGAAATAGAGGGCTTGCGTGAAAGCTTCTAGCGCTAAGATTGTAGTAGCGATTGACGGGCCTGCGGGAGCTGGTAAAAGCACTGTTGCAAAAAGGATAGCTGCTGCGCTTGGGCTTATTTTTATGAACACGGGAAGCTTCTACAGGGGGCTTGCCCTAATGCTTTTAAGGGAAGGCGGCGGAGATAAAAGCGGCAAGGGCGGAAAAATCGATCTTTGCAATGAGGCTGCAGTTATAGCGGCTGCAAGGCGCTATTCCTTTGAATATAAAGAAGAGGGGCTTTTTGCAGGCGAGGAATTGATTGAACCCTACTTGCGCTCTGACTGGATTGAGCGCGTTGTATCCCCCGTTTCTGCTATCCCTGAGGTAAGGCGCATTATTAACAAGAAAATAAGGGCTTCTGGGGAAAAAAGCGGAGTTGTATGTGAAGGCCGTGATATGACTACTGTGGTTTTTCCCGATACCCCATACAGGTTTTATCTTGATGCTTCCGTTGAAGTAAGAGCAAGGCGCAGGCTTGAACAGAATACGGGAAGCCTTTCCTTTGAAGAGATAAGGGATGCAATAGAAAAACGCGATTCCATTGACCGCAGCAAACCTGAAGGCCGCCTTCTAATTGCGTCAGGCGTGTTCTATATAGATTCTTCGCACTTGACGATTGAAGAAGTTTGTGCAATAATGCTTGACAAGATTTTGGTATCAGGGCAAGAAGGTATATATAATGGATCAGATGGAAGTGGCAAAGGATGTTGAAAATGATTCCCAAAAGGACATCCAGACACTATTGCAGGAGGAATACGATAGGTCTTTTAAGTCAATAGAAGAGGGTCAGATTGTTCAGGGAACAGTAATTCAGGTTGCAAACGACAGTGTTTTTGTTGATATTGGCTACAAGTCCGAAGGAAAGGTTCCCCTTTCGGATTTTCAAACAGAGCCCATGCCAGGCGACGTAATTGATGTTTTTCTTGAAAAAAAAGAAGGGCGTGGCGGTGAAGTAGTAATTTCAAAGAAAAAGGCTGACCATAAAACAATATGGAAAAAGCTTAAAATTGCAGCTGAAAACAATGAGCCTGTGCAAGGCAAGATTAAAAAAGTTGTTAAAGGTGGCTATGAGGTAGACCTTGGCGCAGACATCAAGGCTTTTCTTCCTGCAAGCCAGGCGGATATAAATAGGATAGATGATTTTGAGTCCATTATAGGCACTGTGTCCAATTTTTATGTTGAGCGTATAGGATCTGAAAGTGGACGACCTAATATTGTTGTTAACAGAAAAAAATATCTTGTAGATGAATGCGAAAGAAATCGCGTTGAGTTTTTTCGCACTGCAAAGATTGGTGATGTTGTGACAGGCGTTGTCAAGGGCTTTACAAGTTTTGGAGCATTTGTTGACCTTGGCGGTTTTGATGGTCTTCTTCATATAAATGATATGAGCTGGGGGCATGTAACGCGCCCTAGAGACTTTGTCAAAAAGGGGCAAGAAATAAAGGTAAAGGTAATTAACCTTGACCCTGAAGAAAAAAGGATTAATCTTTCCTTAAAGCATTTTACCGTTGACCCTTGGGTTCGCTTTGAAGATGATTTTCATGTAAATGATATTGTTAAGGGCCGTGTAACAAAGCTCACTGATTTTGGCGCCTTTATTGAGCTAAAAGAAGGAATAGAAGGCCTTGCACATGTAAGCGAATTTAGCTGGGTAAAAAAGATTGTCAATCCTGCGGATGTTCTTAAAAGTGGCGATGAGGTTGACTGCATGATTTTAGGTTATGATATTGCAGCCGGCAGGGTTTCGCTAGGGCTTAAGCAAGCAACTAATAACCCTTGGGATGCATTTGAAGCAGAATATCCTATTGGCACTCGATTTAAGGGCGAGGTTGCTAAGCTTACCGCATCTGGAGCGTATATAAAGCTTCCCTGCGAACTTGACGCTTTTTTGCATGCGGAGGATTATTCTTGGACGCGAAAGCTTAAAAACCTTTCGGGTATTTTATCTGAAGGTGATGAAATTGAAGCTGTCGTTATTGACTTTGATCGAGTTGCAAGGCGTATTCGCGTAGGGGTAAAGCAGCTTACTGATGATCCTGTAAGGCTGCTTGCAGATAAATATCTTCCAGGCGATGTAATTGAGGGTGTTGTAACCTCTATAACGGACTTTGGCGTTTTTCTTAAAGTGGAAGGCGATGTAGAGGGACTTATTAATAAGAGTAATCTTCTTGAAAACAAAGAGGATGTCTTTGAAGAGGTTGTAAAAAAATACAATCCAGGAGACAAGGTAACTGTTTCGATTGTAGAAATTAATCCTGAAAAGAAAAGAGTTTCTTTTTCTGTCCGTGATTACAAAAGGCGGATAGACAACGAAGAGCTTTCCCGTTATATTTCTAGCGGGGAAAAGGAAAGCGACGCATATACCCTCGGGGATATATTAAAGAATAAATCTGATTAACCTTTCCCTTGCGCGCAGTAATATGGAGCAAATTCAAAATATTTATCACAATAGGGACAGTATTTCCAATGATATTTTCCTGTGTGGCGCGGAGTGTAAAAATGTACGCGAAGTGCTGTCCTGTATATTAAGCTCAGTTTTGCGCCTTGTTTCCTGCAGTACTGTTTCTATTTTTTTTCTTGACGAGACTGAACTCAGTCTTTCGTTTGCAGTTTCTCCTGCAGATAGTGGGATTAATGTAGTTCGTCTTTATACACCAATTTCTGGCACTGTTCTTTCTTCTGTTGTTTTTGCCGCTTACGATGCAGTTTGCAGTCCCGAAGCCTTTTTACTAAATGATGCTGATGCTCTTCCTTTAATGAAAGAGCTTTTTCCTGATTATTCTTTTTCTACTGCATCCATGATTGTATCTCCAATGTGCTATTCAGGAAAATGCTTCGCTTTACTTGTAGCGCTTTACTTGCCGCCTGAAAACGCTTCTATGCAAGATTCAACTATTGCAGCGTTTTCAGCGCTTGCACAATCTGCTTCAGATGCTTATTCAAGAATTGCTGATCTTTACGCCTTGCCGACCAATGTTTCCTGTTTGTTAAATGCAAATCATTCTATGTACGCCTCTGTAGTAACAGAGAGTAGAATTATGAAAGAAAAGCTCGCTGTTATAAAGGCTGTATCGGATTCTGATTCGCCCGTTCTTTTTATTGGGGAAAATGGGACAGGAAGGGAATTTTTTGCAAAAAAGTTGCACGGTTTAAGCCGCCGTGCTTCAAAGCCATTTATTCCTATTAACTGCCCTGCTGTTTCCGATGCCCTTTTGCATCGTATGCTTTTTGGAGAAGCAGCAGAAGGCTTTAAGGAAACTGAAAGCAAGGCGCATGATGAGTATTCCGGGCTTTTAGAAAAGGCAGATGGCGGCACTGTTTTTTTGAGAGGAATTGAAAGCCTTTCACCCTTTATACAAGAAAAGCTTGTGCGAGTGTTGCAGACAGGCTTCATTGAAAGAAGTGGCAATGCAAAAGCAGTGCAAATTAATGCTCGTATTATAGCTTCTACAAACTGCGACCTTGAAAAGCTTGTAACAAAGAAAAAATTCCGCGCGGACCTATATTACGGTATAAGCGTTATTCCCCTTTATCTTCCGCCCCTCCTTGCCCGCCGCGAAGACATTATACCTCTAGCCTATGTATTCTTGAAAGAGTATGCAGCTCGTTCAGGCAAGCCGTTTTTATTTTTTTCTTCTGGAGCAGAAGAAGCTTTTTTAACCTATCCTTGGGAAGGCAATGCGCGTGAGCTTAAAAATGCTATAGCTTGCGCTTGCGCGCTAGGTTCTCCTCCTTGTATAACAGAGGATGACCTCATCTTGAAAAATAATATAATGCATGATAATAATAATTGCACCGACAAGACGCTAAAGTCAGCTTTAACTTCTTTTAAGAAGCAGTATGTTTCGCGCATTCTTGCTGAAAATAGCTGGAATCAAACTGCTTCTGCAAAGGTTCTAGATATTCAGCGCACTTACCTTTCAAGGCTTATAAAAGAGTTAAAAATTAGGGAGAGATAAATGGCAGTTCAATTTGTGCGCAAAAATGATGAAGATAAGCTTGCCCTTTCTCAAATTATAGGGAATTTTTTTCTTGCGCGCAAAAAGGCTTTGCTTGCCATTATTGCCGCTGTTTTTGCCATCATCATTGCAATAGCCGCTACTGCAATGATAAGGCAGTCTAGAATGGAAGAAGCATACGAAAGAATATCAACTCTTTTGGATGAATGGACTACTCTTTCAGCATCTGATTCTCCTGATGCGGCGGAAGAAGAAGCCATTATAGAAGCTCTTAAGGATGAAGCTTCTTCAAACAGGCGAAACTTTGCAGGGGCGCGCGCTAATTTAACCGTTGCTGAAATATATTTTTCAAAGAATGAGTGGGAATCAGCAAAGATGTTCTATGAAGCGGCTGCCGCGGTTTCAAATAAGTTTTACACAACAGGCTACGCGCTTTACAATGCCGCTGTTTGTGCGGAAGAGCTAGGCTTTTTAGATGAGGCGCTATCCCTTTTTGAGCGCTCTGAAGCTTGCTCTTCCTTTCCGCAAAAGGCAAGGTGTAGGTTTAACATTGCCCGCATTCAAGAGCAAAGCGCTGGTATAGAGGCAGCTCTTGAATCTTACAGAATGATGGAAGACTTATATCCTTCATCTCCTTGGACAGACCTTGCGCGCTCAAGAATTATCGCCATTGAGCTACGCAATGCAAGATAAGCATTTAGGCTGAATGTGTCCTTTAAGAATAAGAAACACCTTAGCTGGCATGGCTGCCTTATTGCAAGGATTTGCTTTGCCGGGCTTTTTCTTGCCTTTATAGCTTGCGGCATAGAAGTCTACATTTACCTTGAGCCTGTAACCACATACATAAACAAGCCGTCAAGCGCCGCAGACGAGGCACTAAACTACGTAGCCTTTGTTACCTCTGACGGCGCAAACGACTCAGACTATTTTAAAGGCTTTGAAATTTATTATCGCATTTACAATAACCTTACAACGCTTAACTCTGACGTTAGCGCTATCGATTCCTATAGCGAAGACACCGACACGCAAGCCCTAGCCTATTCATACCTTATTTCCACGAAAAGCTACTCAAGGCTTACGGCAGTTAATAGACTGACGGATATGCCGCTAATACCTTCCGCAAGCGCAAACAGGGCAGTCTACATAAGGATTTATAATGCGACTAGCGGTTACACCGCTGGTGTAAAGGTTTACGAGCTTGCATCGAATCAGTCAGACTCTGAGAACGGCACGCTTATTGCCGACTACGGCTCGCCTAGGAGGACAATTAGCAGCCTTTCGCAGAATACAAATAAGTATACTTTTCAGTTTGAATATATTGTAAGCGGCGACTCTGACTACTCCTACGGCACAGCTACAAGCGAGGGCACGCTCTATGTTCAGTTTTACGTTATGGCTTACGGCTATGACGAATCCTTTTCTAGCATTTATAGCGTGCCTTACAATATAGGCTACATAGCCCTCACAGAAGATTACGAGGATAGGGGAATGGAATAGAGCTTGGAGTTTCTAGCTTTTTTTATATTGACATTTTCTTAACTATTCGCTATTATAATTTCAAAATAGAACTCAAATGCTAAAAGAGTCGTTTTGCGCGGCTCTTTTTTTATACGGAGGCGCGCTGCTTTATTATTTGCTATGGAATATGTTGACTTTGGGGAAATTCCTTACTTTGCGGAATGCGAGCATATTGTGCGCGCTCTGGGGTTTTCGCTTGTGGAGCTTAAGGTTTTAAGGCGCTCAAGCAGTGTGCAAGCATCTGCTGTAATTGCAGGGCAAGGTGATGTGGGCATTGACGACTGCGCTTCTGTTCACAGAGTTTTGCAGGCAAGGCTTGAAGCGCTTTTGGGCACTGGCGACTTGCAAATGCAAGTGTCTTCACCAGGAATTGGCCGCGTTTTGAAAAATGCTGCCGAATTTAGCCGTTTTGAAGGCCGCAATGTCCGCGTTTGGTCTATTCCTCTAGGGGCTTGGGTTGAGGGGCGCGTTGCCTCTTCTAGCAGAGAGGCGGTTGTGCTTTTGGAAAAGGAAGAGGAAAAAGAGTATCCGTATAGCGAAATTTCTAAAGCAAAGCTTTTAGATTGACTTAAAAAAAGTGAGGTTTTGCAATGTCTTCAGAAATATTAGAAGCTGTAAAGCAATTTGTGCAAGAAAGAGGAATTAGTGAAGAGCATGTCTTAAAGATGATTGAAGACACGCTAAAGGCTGCATATAAGCGCAAGTTTGGCAGAAACGAAAACGCTGTTGTTGAGTTTTCTGATGACCGCTCGGAAGTTTCTATATATTCTAGGAAAATAGTTGTTGACGGCGTTTACGATCCGCTTACAGAAATTGAGCTTGAAGAAGCCCTTGAGCTTGACCCTGAATGCGAGGAAGGGGATGAGCTTTTAATTGAGGTTGATCCTAAGGAATTTGACATGATTTCGGTTCAGTCTGGCAAGCAAACCGCGCGACAATCTGTGCGTGATATTCAAAAGGATTCGCTTTATGCCGACTTTAAGGAAAAAGAAGGCGAAATTATTATAGGCTATTGCCAGAGAAAAAGAAATGAAAATATTTATGTTGATCTAGGCAAAACAGAAGGCATTTTGCCAAAAAGATATCAGTCACCGCGCGAAAGCTATCACTTAAACGAAAGAATTAAGGCTTATATATATGAGGTTAAAAAAACTCCAAGCGGCTTGCAAATTGTGCTTTCAAGGACAGATCCTGAGTTTGTGCGGAAAATCCTTGAGCTTGAAATCCCTGAAATATATGATAAAACCGTTGAAATATACAAGATTGTGCGCGAGCCTGGGTATCGCACAAAGGTTGCTGTATTTTCTAACAGAGAAGACGTTGACCCTGTTGGCGCCTGCGTGGGGCTTAAGGGGGTGCGCATCCAAAATGTGATTGAAGAGCTTGAAGGCGAAAAGATTGACATTCTACGCTATGAGGATGACCCGCGCGAGTTCATAAAGAACGCGCTTTCGCCTGCGGAAGTGGATGATGTTGTCATTCTTGATTCTGTAAGGCGCTCTGCTTGCGCTGTTGTTTCTGAAAGGCAGTTTTCGCTTGCGCTTGGAAAAGAGGGGCGCAATGTGCGTCTTGCCAACAGGCTTGTTGACTGGAATATAGACATAAAGACGCGGGAAGAGTTTGCAGAAA
>CAYYCW010000018.1:0-15568 GCA_964470435.1 uncultured Treponemataceae bacterium | reverse complement strand
GAATGCGCTGCGGCAGTTGCCCAGCGATTCCTGCATCGAGCGCGCTTGCGGCTCTGTCATATTGGCAATATGACGGTCACGAGTCTCGCCGTTCTTCTGAGCGAAGTCCCGCGATTCATCAAATTGAATTGTCGAGGGACTCAGAGCAAAGAGCTAAGATGCATAGGGCAGAAACAAGAAGCCTTGTGCCTGCGCGCGATTCTGCCGGCTGCCCGCTATTTCCGCCCTATAACCACCATAGTGCGGGCTTTTTCGTTGTAGGGGGAAAAGTCAAAGTCTCCGTAGACTTCAGCGGAAGAAAAGCCCGAAGCCGTTACAAGGCGCTTTAGCTCAACTGCGGAATAAAGCCTCTGATCAAAGCTATGCTCAACGCGCCTTCCTTCCCCGTCAATTAAAACCCAGCGTGAGCGAAGTGCCTCCCACGCGCCAACAACGGAAAACTCAGTAAGCACAGTAAAACCCGAGCGCTCAAACCACTCGCCTTCTGTAAAGTCCCTAGCAGCTACCTCACGGCCAGTCATTTCAAGGATGAGCCAACCTCCCGCCCTCAAGGAGGCTGCAAAGTTTTTCAATATTTGCATGTCCTCTTCTATTGAATCGCAGTAGCCAAAGCTTGTGTAAAGGTTGACCACCGCATCAAAGGCTTCCGGACGCGTAAATGTGCGAAGGTCAGCTTCCAAAAGCTCAATCTCCACATCCTCGTCTGAAGCGCTATCCCCTGCCGCAATCAAAAAGGAGCGCACTAGGTCAACGCCCGTAACCCGCGATCCGCGAAGGGCAAGCTCTATGGCAACACGGCCGGGTCCGCAACCCGCGTCAAGAATGCGCGGTGCCCCTTCTCCTACCTCTGCACTAAGCGATGAAGGCGCGCCAATTATCTTTAACACAGCCTCCGCTACAGCTGGAGCTTCTGCCCACCTTTTTGCATCAAACATTATTGGCGCAAACTGCATCCAAAATGCATCATTTTGAAACCACGCTTTTTTTTCTGCCATACTTAAAGCCTCCTAGCAAAGAGTATATCATATTGAGGCTATGCTTAATAAGTAGATCGGCGGCAAGCTGTGAAAGTACAAGGAGAGATACCTATCTTCGACGAAGAGTCATTAGCTTTTATCTTCATTTGATCGAGAATTGGAGTGCAAATCAAAAATAATTGTTGACCTTATGCTTACTTGCGTGTAATATAACAGCGGGTGGGAGAAAGTGGAGAAAAGTAGGAGAAAATGGAAGAAGAGTTGTTGACCGGTGAATACCGCAACACGCTCGACGAAAAGGGAAGGATTTTGTTTCCCGTGCGCTTGCGCAGCGAGCTTAGCTCTTCTTCTCTTGTCTTGACCAGAGGTCCTGACAAGTGTCTTTGGCTTTTCCCTCCTAATCAGTGGAAAGCCTTGTGCGCAAAGCTCATGGCTTCCGCTTCTCCGTTCCAAGCACAGCCTAGGTCGGTGTTGCGCCGCCTTGTAGCTCCCGCTCAAAGAATAGAACTTGATAAAAGCGGGCGCATTGCTATTCCGCAAAGTTTGCGCATTTATGCCCATCTTGAAAGGGAGTGCATCTTTTTGGGAATAGATAAGTATTTTGAGCTTTGGGATGCAGGAGAATATGATAAATATCTTAGTGAAAGCGAATCTGACTTTAGGACTGCTACAGAAAACTTGGGCAATGTGTGCTTTTAATGGCGTTTTTTACTGCGATGAAAGCTATTCACACGCCTGTTTTGCTTGAGGAGTGCTTACTCTTGCTTTGTCCTAAAGCTGCTTTAGAAAAAGGCGATATTTTTATGGTTGATGCCACGCTAGGCGAGGGCGGGCATACGGAAGCTTTTTTACGCCGTTATCCTAGCCTTTCTGTTGCAGGCGTTGATGCGGATTCAAGTATTATTGAAAGGGCTATGGCTAGGCTGTCTGAGTTTGAAGGCAGGGTTTTCTTTTTTAACGCGTGGTCAGACGCCTTTTTTTCTGAATATCCTGAAAATCTTCCTCGCCCTGATATTATTTTAATGGATTTAGGCATTTCGCTTTTTCACTATGAAAGGTCAGGGCGCGGCTTTTCTTTTCGCTCTCAAGAACCCCTTGATATGAGGATTGACGCATCCCTCTTAAGGACAGCGGCTGACATTGTAAACTCTTCAAGCGAAAGGGATCTTGCAAACATTCTTTTTAGCTTTGCAGAAGAGCGCTATTCTAGGCAAATAGCATCTGCTATTGTAAAAAGGAGGCGCTTATCTTCTTTTAGTACAGCAAGGGATCTTGCAGAATGCGTTTATTCTGCTGTTCCTCCATCATACAGGCGCGGAAAGCTTCATCCTGCCACGCGCACCTTTCAAGCTTTGCGCATTGCAGTTAATAGGGAGCTTTCACGCTTGCCTATTATGCTTGAAAAAGCGTTTGCAGCACTTAAAACTGGCGGCTTTTTCGGAGTGATAGCCTTTCATTCGCTTGAAGCGAGCATTGTAAAAACGGCTTTTAGAAACCTATGCAAAAATTGCACATGCCCCCCTGAAATGCCGATATGTAAATGCAGGGGCAAGGCATCTGCAATACCCGTTACAAAAAAGGCAGTAAAGCCTGCTTATGAAGAGATTAAAGCTAATCCTCCTTCCAGGAGCGCTAGGTTGCGTGTTATACAAAAAATAGCATAGAAATTTGGGAGAACTCAATGTTTAGAAATATGCTTGCTGTTATCCTTGTTCTTATGGTGCCCTTTTTTCTTTTTTTTGCTGTATGGCAGGGAATGGAGCATTCAGCCCTTGAAACTG
Organism: uncultured Treponemataceae bacterium; assembly: GCA_964470435.1. Taxonomy (GTDB): domain Bacteria; phylum Spirochaetota; class Spirochaetia; order Treponematales; family Treponemataceae; genus Avitreponema. Next base: position 12,810 of record CAYYCW010000018.1, on the reverse strand, counting down.
AAATTAAGCAACTTGAGCGTGAGCAATACGAAGTTATAAACGTGAACAGGCGCTTTATTTCAGGCATTACTGTTCTTTCTTCCCCTGGAAGGATAGAAAAGCTTGCGTCTGAAGAGCTTGGAATGCGCAAGGCAGAAACAGGAGAAATTATGCGCATTGAAATGAAAGAGGGTGCAAGTGGGGCTAGGTAGTTTTTCTAAAAGTGGGCAAGATTCTGTCATTTTGATGAATGTTGCCCAAATTTTAGAATCAGTTAAGGGTGCTGAGCTTCTTTTTACTAATCCTTCTGATGTTAGGCAAAGGGGCTTTACGCTTGCTGTTACAGATAGCCGCAATGTGGCGCCTGGAGCTCTCTTTGTGCCGCTTATTGGCGAATCTAGGGACGGCCATGACTTTATAGAAGATGCTTCAAATGCGGAGGCTTCCGTTATCTTTGTTGAAAAGTCTCAAGCTAAAAAAAAGGCTCATCTTCTAAAAAGCCTTTATGAAAAAAACGGAACTCTTTTTTTTGCAGTCCATTCCACGCTTTCAGCCTTTCAGGAGGCGGCTGCAGGCTATGTGTCTCTTTTCCCAAATCTTATTAAGGTTGCTGTTACAGGTTCAAGCGGAAAAAGCACTGTAAAAGAGATGATTGCTTCAATTTTTTCTAAAAGATACAAGACTATAAAAAACGAGGGAAACCTAAACTCTGAAACAGGGCTTCCGCTCTCTGTATTTAATATAAGGCGTGAGCATGAGGCGGGCGTTTTTGAGCTTGGCATGAATAGAAAAAATGAAATTGCAGAGCTTACGCGTATATTGCGCCCATCGCTTGCATTAATTACAAACATTGGAAGTGCGCACATAGGAAACCTTGGCAGCAGGGAAGCTATTGCAAGTGAAAAAAAATGCGTTTTTTCCCTTTTTAACTCTTTTTGCGCAGGCTTTGTGCCAGCATCAGATGATTTTGCGGAGTTTCTTTCCGATATTCCTGAAGGCCGAGTTTTCTTTTTTGGCTTTGGCAAGGATAGCAGAATAACCGAAATAGAAAACTTAGGACTTAAAGGTTTTAGGATTTGCTATGAAGGAAAGAATATTTTTCTTTCGCTTGCAGGAAATTTCAACTTGAATAATGCTATAGCCGCCATTGCCCTTGCTCGGCACGCGGGCTTTTCTGCGGATGAGATAAAATGCGGCCTTGAATCCGTTTTACCCCTTAAAGGGCGTTGCGAAATTTTACAGCTTGGCGAAATGGATAATCTTATAACGGTAATTAAAGACTGCTATAACGCAAACCCTGATTCAATGATTCAATCAATTGAGTTTGCAGCAAATCTTTCTAAGAATGCGCGCCTTGTTCTTGTGCTTGGCTCCATGCTTGAGCTAGGGGAAGCTTCTGCGAATTTGCATGAAAAGGTTCTTAAAAAGGCCATTGATTCTGGAGCCTCTGCCCTTTTCCTTTTTGGAAAGGAAATGCAGGAAGCTTGGGCTAAACTGGAAGCAAATGCAAAGTTAAGCGAAAGCAGGCGCGGCTCGCGCGTTTTTTTGCCCAAATCGATTGAAAGCCTTTCTAAAAGCTTGAGTAGCTTTACCTTAGGAGGCGATATTCTTCTATTAAAAGGCTCTCGGGCTATGGCTTTGGAGCGTGTTTTGCCCGCTCTACATGTGCCAGAAGGGAGGAGCGCATGAGTAGCTTATCCATTGCTCCTGAAAGAAATATGCGTTATGAAAAGATTGACGTGCAGTTTATTTTGCTTGTTCTTCTTTTTTGCGGCATAGGCTTTATTACACTTTATTCTGGCTCATATGCTTACGCTTCTAGAGTATTTGACGATCCGTTTTATTTTGTAAAGCGCCAAGCTCTAAACTTTGTGCTAGGAATTGTTGGCATGGCGTTTTTTGCCTTTATAAGGCTTTCATTCGTTAGGAACATTTTACCTAAAATTGTCATTTTTACTATAATTGTAAATATTCTTCCCTTTGTGCCTGGCATAGGCATTACAAAAAACGGGGCCGCGCGCTGGATTGGCATAGGTCCTATGACCTTCCAGCCTTCGGAGCTTGTAAAAATTGTAACAGTGCTTTTTCTTGCCAACTTGTTTGAAAAAAAACGCTCTCGCCTTGATGAGCCAGGCGTTTCAATTTATCCTGCAGCCTTTATGTGCGCTGTATTTGTGTTTCTTGTATACTTGCAAAGAAATCTTTCAACAGCTGTTTTTGTGTTTGCAATAGCGGCTGTAATGTTTTTTATTGCCAATGTTGGAATTTCGTGGTTTGTACGCTTTTTTGTAATAGTATTGCCGCTTTTTGCGCTTATGATTTTAACTGAGGAATACAGAATTGAGCGTATTCTTTCGTTTTTTTTTCCTGACAAAGACCCGCTTGGGGCAAGCTATCAAGTAAATGCTGCAATAACGGCGCTTTCAGAAGGTGGATTTTGGGGGCGCGGGCTTGGGAATGGGATGCGTAAAATTTCAAGCATTCCTGAGGTGCAGTCAGACTTTATTTTTGCTGTCTGGGGAGAGGAAATGGGCTTTGTTGGCGTTCTTTTCTATTTTTGCCTTCTTGTAGTATTTACGATTAAATCTACCCATATAAGCTTAAAAGCTTCAAGCCTTTTTAACTGCCTTCTAGGATTGGGCTGCACATTTACCGTGTTTTTTCAGTCCATAATGAATTGCGGCGTTATTGTACGCTTTTTCCCTTCAACTGGCGTGCCTCTTCCATTTTTTTCGTCAGGAGGCTCTTCCCTTCTTGTAACACTTTCTGTATGCGGCTTTATTTTGAATATTTCAAGAAAAAAAATGAATGGAGAATACTATGATTAACTTTGCGATTTTGGAAAATAGGAATAGCGAAAACGCAAGCGCGCATCTTGTAAAGATTCTTTGCGCGGTGATTTTGTGCATCATTGTAGTTGTAGCCCTTTGTTACCTGATTGTAGCTCCTGTTTCCTCCTATGTTTCAGTTGTTGTGCACGGCCAATCGCAAATAAGTATTGAAGAAATTATGTCTATAGCTGGCATAACCCCTGACACTAAATGGAGTGAGTTTGACGCTTCTGCTGCGGAGGATAAGCTTTCTGCGCATCCGCTTTTTTCAGTTGCCAGCGTAAGCAAAAAGCTCCCTGACAGGGTTGTAGTTTCAGTTAAGGAGCGAGTTCCCGTTGTTGTTGCGATTGGCAATTTTGAAGGCCGCGCTGTCCCTGTTGAAATTGACAGGGATGGTATGATTTTTAGAGTTGGAGCAACTTCTCAGGTTAGCTCTCTTCCTTTAATAACAGGGATTAACATGGAAAATCCTGTGCCTGGCAGTTCGCTTAGCGCGCAGCTTAGACCCCTTTTAAGGCAAATTGAAACGCTTGTAAATGAAAATCCGCGCTTAATAGCTTCAGTATCTGAAATTAAAATTGCCCCAAAAGCGTATGGCAGTTATGATCTTGTTTTATTCCCTGAGCATACTAATATTTCTGTAAGAACAGATAGGGCATTGAATGCAGATGCTTTACAGTATATGATGCTGGTGCTGGATGTTGTTAAGGATCTTGGCATAGATGTAAAAGAAATTGACATAAGGGCAGGAACCGTAGCTTATACTCTAAACGAAAATGCGGTGTAAACCTTTAGCTTTATTTTTAAGGATTTTTTTTAGCTTTGAGTAATTTTGTTTCTGGTATTGACATAGGAACAAGTAGGGTTCGCGCTGTTATAGGCGAAATATCAGATGACGGAATGTTTCAAATAACAGGCGTTGGCTCTGCCCCCTCTACAGGATTGCGCAAGGGTGTTGTTGTCAATATGGAAGATACAGTCCGCGCTATATCCAAGGCTGCAGAAGCTGCAGAAATAATGTCAGGCGTGGAAATTCAGCACTGTACAATTGGAATTGGAGGTGCCCATATTGAATCGCTTAATTCGCGCGGCAGTGTAGCCCTTCCGCAAAAGCAGGAAAATTACGAAATCCAAAATGAAGACATAGCTAGGGTAATTGATGTAGCGCGCGCTTACAAGTTCCCTCTTGACAGGCAAGTAATCCATGTAATTCCACAGTCATATATTGTAGATGGCGAAGAGGGAATTAAGGATCCTCACAATATGATTGGTGTGAGACTCGAAGCTGAAGTCCATGTTATAACAGGCTCTATTACGCCAATTCAAGGAATATTAAAGTGCGTAAGCCGCGCGGAACTTTCTGTTGACGAGTATATGCTAAATAGCCTTGCGGAAATCAAGGCGATTATGACAAATGATGAACGAGAGCTAGGCTCTCTTCTTATTGATATTGGGGCAGGAACAACGGATCTTGTGTATGTAAATGACGGGGTCCCTCAAATGACCACTGTGCTCCCAATAGGAGGAGAGTATGTAACAAATGATATTTCTAAGGTTAGGGGACTTTCTCTTGAAATATCTGAAAAAATAAAATGTGAAGCAGGTTATTGCTGGCAGCCTCTGATAGAAGAAGACTTGGATGTGATGATTCCAGGTGTGGGCGGTCGTCCTCCAATACAAATACCTCAGTCTGAAATATGCGCTATTATTCAGCCTAGAATGACTGAAATTTTTTCTCTTGTAAAGGAAAAAGTTTCGCAAGTCACTGATATAAAAGCTTTGAATGGAAATATTGTTCTAACAGGCGGCGCGTCCAATTTAGCTGGAGCTTCAGAGTTAGCAAGGGAAGTGTTTGAAACGCCCAATGTAAGAATAGGCATTCCCGGCATTTTAGGTTCTCTTTCTGGGGATTTGGGGGAATATCGCAGCCCAGAATATGCTGCAGTTATCGGGCTTGTGATTAACTCGCGCGAAAAATTTTCATCGCATAGGCCAGAGCCGTTTCAAAAGGCTAGCCAGTCAAATTCTATGCTTACGTTTGTAAAAAACTGGTTTAAAGAATTTTTCTGATAATATATAATTTTTCAAACTGCACAATTTTTAAGGTGGGAGGAAATAATGAATTTTGAAATTATGTCAAAAAGAGAAACTGATCCTACTGTTATTAAGGTTATAGGAACAGGCGGAGGCGGCTGCAACGCAATAAACAGGATGATAGATTGCGGCATTGAAAGGGTAGACTTTATTTCCGTCAATACAGATGTTCAAGCTTTAAATTATTCAAAGGCCTCTGTTAAGCTTGTAATTGGGCAAAAGCTTACAGGTGGGCGAGGCGCAGGCGGCCAGCCTGAAATTGGCGAAAAGGCTGCGATTGAAGATACTGAAGCAATTGCTAATACAATACGCGGTGCAAACATGATTTTTTTAACCGCGGGAATGGGCGGCGGAACAGGCACGGGCTCAATTTCTGTAATTGCTAGAATTGCAAAAGAGGTGGACGACAAGATTTTAACTGTAGCTGTTGTTACTACGCCCTTTGCGTTTGAAGGAAGGCGTAAAATGCTTCAGGCGCAGGAGGGAATCGATAAGCTTGCCAAGGAAGTTGATTCTTTAATTGTAATTCCTAATGAGCGCCTATTAAAGCTTTCTGACAAAAGAACATCTCTTAGAGATGCCTTTTCAAAGGCTGATGAAGTGTTGCGCCAGTCTGTTCAAGGAATTTCTGATTTAATTACAAGGCCAGGAGAAGTTAATATAGATTTTGCTGATGTGCAAACTGTAATGTCTGGGAAAGGCATGGCGGTTATGGGCGTGGGCGTTGGAAGCGGGGATAATAGGGCTGTAGAGGCTGCTACAAACGCCATAAACAATCCGCTTTTAGACGATGCCCAAATTGAAGGCGCTACCCATATTCTAATTAACATTACTGCAAGCGAAAACCTTGCCCTTTCCGAATTGCAAGAAATTGTAACCATTGTTACAACAGGTGCTGATGATGATGTGCTTACAACATATGGAACTTCAATAGATGAAAACGCAGGGGATAAAATAAGCGTTACAGTTGTAGCTACAGGCTTTCCTGGAAATAGGCAATCCAATGCCAGCAAGCAAGCTGAAGAGACCTATAAAGAAGAAAAGATAACAGCTGACAGCGGCAATTTTGTTTCAAGTGCTGAATGGCGGCGCGCTATGGAAAAATCATCAGAAAAATCTACCAATACAATGAATGCAAAAGCTGCCCCATCTCGTTCAATTTCTATTTTGCCGCCTTCAAAAGATGATGATTTGGAGATACCCACTATTCTCCGCAATCAGCAGAAGGTGTAAAACTGAAAGGGAAAAGAGCGCCCGCAGTCAGGCAGTTTTACGCATGGCTTTTAACGGGAGAGGCTGCTTCAGAAAATACTGCTTCAACTTACGCGGGGCTTGCAGGCATTTTTCTTGACTGGACTAAGTCAAGGTCTCTTTCTGCTGAAACAGTTTCAGAGACAGACTGCGCGGCCTTCTTTGCAGAAAGAGCGCATTCTGGCATTTCTTCAATGACTTTAGCGCGGGATATTCCTGCCCTAGATGCTTTTTTTCGCTTTCTTACTGTTGCGGGTGTGCGTAAAGATAATCCTGTTGTACTGCTTGAGCGCCCTGCACGTGGACGTCATCTTCCGCGTGTAATTTCTGTGGAAGATGTTTCTAAGCTTCTTTCAGCCATTGACACGTCAAAGCCTGATGGAGTGAGAGACTATGCCTTGTTTGAGCTAATTTATTCCTGCGGGCTAAGAATAAGCGAGGCAGTTTCCCTTTCCTTGAACGATGTGCGCCTTGAAGAAAAAGTTGTTATTGTTTTGGGAAAGGGCGGTAAGGAACGGATGGTGCCTTTTGGCAATGTATCTTTAAGCTGGCTTAAACGCTATTTAAGCGAGGTTCGCCCTCTTCTTTGTTCTGCCCTTTCGGGCTCATTTTTTTTTCTTGGCAAAAAGGGCAAGCCGCTTACCCGAAAAGCTGCTTGGGATAGATTTCACGCCCTTGCGCTTAAAACCGGCGTAAGCGCAAAAATACACACGCTTCGCCATTCGTTTGCAACACATCTTTTAGCAGGCGGTGCAGATTTAAGGTCTGTGCAAGAGCTTCTTGGACATTCTGATATTGCTACCACCCAAATTTACACACATATTGAAAACGAATCCCTTAAAATGTATCACTCTGAATTTTTTGATGAAAAAGCTGACAATAACTAAAATTTTTGCGAATAATTATTTTAGAAAACGTTTTGATCACTATAGAGATTTTGGCATTCAGGAGATGTCTTTCATGAATTTTAATATTGAAAAGGCAAGCTTGCTGCAGCTCGGCTACTTATTGCTTATTTTTTCTGCTACGTTTACTCTTTTTTCCTGCAGCGGTAATTCCAGATATATCCGTCATATTCAGCAAATAGAGGAAGGTGTTAGGAATCCCGTTTCTGCAGAGGAGCTTGAGGAAGCAATTTCAAAATACAGAAACAGGGTGGAAGACATTATCAGCGCTGAAAGTAAAACTGCAAACTGGTATAAAATTCTAGGCATACGCTATCTTGACATGCAAATGTATGGCAAGGCTCTTGAAAATTTTCAAGCGGCAGTTGAATATTATCCTACAAATCAAAATCTCTATTATTATATAGGACTTTGCTCAGGCTATATGGCAAAGGCTTCACTTGATAGTTCCTCCGCGAATCCTGTGAGGGAACGTTATCTCGACTTGGCAGAATCAGCTTATCTTCGTGCCATAGAGCTTGAGCCTCGCTTTGCTAGAGCGCTTTACGGGCTTTCCGTAATTTATGTTTTTGAAAAAAATGAGCCTGAAAAGGCCCTGCCTCATATTGAGCTTTTTACGCAAATTGAAACTGCTGATATGGATGGCAAGATGATTCTTGGCCGCGTTTATTATTCTATAGGCGAGTTTGAAAAGGCTGTTGAGGTATACGACGGAATTATCCAGCAAACAAGGGATGCTGCAAGGCGAGCTGCTGCAGAGTCAAATAAGGCCTTTACGCTTGAAGCGATGTATAGCAATGGCGCCAGTTGAACTGCTTGTAATTCTTGCTGACTTTCCAGGCCTTACTTTGCGGGAAAAGCTTATTTTATCTGAAAAACTTGACAGCATAGATGGGCTTGAAGTAATTTCTTCTATAGATAGCCTTGCATCCATGATAAGCCGAGCGCCAAAAAGGAAGCCGCCTTCGTGCGATAGCTTAAAGGCGGAATCGGAAAGGCGAATGAATGCTATGCGGCGCTTTGGTATTAAGTTTGCCAATTTTTTTTCTGAAGAATATTTACCGCTTTTGCGTGAAATATATGATCCGCCCTTTGGACTTTTTTATCGTGGCATGCTTCCTGATGGCGAGAAGCCTCTTGTTTCTGTGGTCGGCACTCGCCGGCCCACTGGAGACGGTATTACTGCCGCCTATTCTATTGCAGAGGACTTAGGTCAAAACGGCATTTCTGTTGTTTCAGGTCTTGCCTCCGGCGTGGATGCTTCAGCGCATAGAGGGAACATCGCAGGCGGTGGGCTTTCGCTTGCAGTTTTAGCTTGTGGCGTGGATATTTTTTACCCTAGGGGCAATGCCGTGCTTGCGGGAAAGCTCCTTGAAGCAGGTGGCTGCATTTTAAGCGAGTATCCGCCAGGCGCCCAGCCGCTTAAATACCGCTTTCCGCGCCGCAACAGGATTATATCAGGGGTTTCACGCTCCGTTATTGTAGTGGAGGCGCCTGAAAAGTCAGGGGCGCTTATTACTGCGGATTTTGCCCTTGAGCAGGGCCGCGATATGTTTGTTCACGGGGCAACGCTTGATTCTAGGCGAAACGCTGGCGGAAAAAAGCTTTATGAGCAAGGCGCGCAGGCGGTTTTATCTGCGTGTGATGTTTTTTCTGCTTGGGGATGTGCTTAAAGTAAGGCTTGAATAGCTTATTGTACATAGGGGATTATAGTGGCTTCAAAAAGCGAAAAAAAAACAGAGAGCAAAAAAAACAAAGAAATTCAAACCCTAGTTATTGTGGAGTCTCCTGCAAAGGCTAAAACAATAGAAAAGTATCTTGGGGCGCGCTATACGGTAAAGGCTTCGATGGGGCATCTAGTTGATTTGCCTAGGTCCAGAATGGCAATAGATATTGAGAATAACTTTGAGCCTGAATACATAACAGTGCGTGGGCGTTCAAGCATTTTGCGGGAACTTCAATCAGACGCTAAAAAAGCAGCTCAAGTGTTGCTAGCTAGCGATAATGACCGCGAGGGGGAAGCCATTGCTTGGCATTTGGACCGTGCTATTTCTGCTAAAAGCAATGCTTCAATACGCCGAATTGTCTTTAATGAAATTACGCCTAACGCTATCCGTGAAGCTGTAAAGCATCCAATGGAAATAGATGAAGCTAAGGTGAACGCCCAAAAGGCGCGCCGCGTTTTAGATAGACTTGTAGGCTATAATCTTTCGCCCCTTCTTTGGAAAAAAGTAAAGGGCGGCCTTTCTGCTGGCAGGGTTCAGTCTGTAGCATTAAGGCTAATTTGCGAGCGCGAGGCGGAAGTTGAAAACTTTATACCTGAAGAATACTGGACATTGGATACCGCTTTCAAAAAGGGTAGGGCTCAGTTTAGGGCTCAGCTTGTCCTTTATAAAGGTGAAAAGCCTTCCCTTAAAAACGAGAAAGCTGCTAAAAGCATAATAGAAGAAATACGGCCATGCCCATTCGCTGTTTCGGATGTAAAATCTTCTGAAAAAACTCTAAGACCAAAGCCGCCCTTTACCACGTCAACGCTGCAGCAGGCAGCTGCCAACAAGCTTAACTTCACTTCACGCAAAACAATGCAAATAGCACAGCAACTTTATGAAGGCATAAACATAGGCAGAAGCAGGATAGGGCTAATAACGTACATGAGGACTGATTCTGTGCGAATTTCCCCTGTCGCCCTTGAAGATGCAAGAAGCTACATTGCAGAGCAATACCCTGATGCTCTGCCTGATTCCCCCCTCTATTATTCAGCAGGGAAAAATTCCCAAGACGCACATGAGGGCATTAGACCTACCTATGTTCACCACACGCCTGATTCCATCAAAGGGCACTTAACAAAGGATCAGCTTAAGCTTTACACGATAATTTGGGAGCGCTTTGTTTCAAGTCAAATGAAAAGCGCAAAGACTAGGACAACAACGGTTGAAATTGCAGCAGGCAAGGCTCTTTTTCGCGCAAGCGCCACAAAGGTTGTAGACAAGGGCTTTTACAGCGCGATGAAGCTCCTTACTCCGCGCGAGGAAGGCGGCAAGACCCTTCCTGAAATGAAGGAAGGGGACGAGCTTTCACCTGTAGCCTTCTACCCTGAGCAGCACTTTACCCAAGGTCCAGCAAGGTACACTGACGCTTCCATTGTAAAAACGCTTGAAGAAAAGGGCATTGGCAGGCCTTCCACATATGCTCCAACTATTTCTGTTTTGATTGACCGCTACTATGTTTCTCGTTCAAACAAGCAGCTTGTGCCAACCCAGCTTGGAAGGATTATCAACGATATTTTAGTGCAATACTTTCCTGATGTTATTGACGCGGGCTTTACCGCCTCCGTTGAAGGCGAACTCGATAAAATAGAAGAAAACAAGATTGCCTGGCAAGACATGGTGGGAAAGTTTTTCTTTCCGTTTAAGCAGCAAGTTGATGCCGTAAGCGAAGAGCTTGAAAGCATAAAAGGCGTCTTGGACGAAAAAACCGACTACACTTGCGAAACTTGCGGAAGGCCTATGCTTAAAAAGCTGGGCCGCTTTGGCTTTTTTCTTGCCTGCTCAGGCTTTCCTGAATGCACGCACACGCGCTCCATCCCGCTTGCAAAGTGCCCGCAGCCCGGCTGTTCAGGTGATATTGTGGCTAGAAAGCGCAAAGGTCGCGGAAGGGAGTTTTACGGCTGCACAAACTATCCCGAATGCGATTTTTTAACCTACTTTAAGCCTATAAACTCAAATTGCCCAAAATGCGGCGAGTTTCTGGTAGAAAAATACGATAAAAAAAATGGCTCGTTTAAGTCTTGCATAAATCCTCAATGCGATTATCTCCATGTGCAAGACGATGAAGTCTTTGCGGCAGAGCGGAGGGAAGCGTGAATCCTTATTTTTCAGAGTATCTCTTATACCTTGAGGGGGTAAGGGCACTCTCCACTAGGACTATTAGAAGCTGCAAGCAAGACTTTGCGCTCTTTTTGGAATACCTAAATTGCGAAGCCCAAGATATAAGCCCTCTTGAAGCGGACAGCGCGCATATCCGCCTTTTTGTAGCCTGGCTTGGGATTAAAGGATACAATCCTTCAAGCGTGAACAGAATGCTTTCAACGCTTAGGGGCTTTTACCGCTACGCAATTAGAATGAAGTTGCTTGAGGAAAGCCCGCTTTCAGGCATAAAAAACCTTAAAGCTGCCAAGAAGCTTCCCTCCTTTCTTTTTGACAGCGAAGTAAAAGAGCTTTGCGCCCTGCCGCAGGAGGAATCGGCAGGCGAATCGAGCATAAAGAGCGAAAAGAACGGCGCTCTATGGCCCGCCCGCGACACAGCGCTTTTTGCATCTATTTATTCAACGGGCTGCCGCGTTTCAGAAATTGCTTCCCTTCGTCTTTCAAGAATGAGCGGCGATCTTTCTTCCGCTGTAGTTACAGGAAAGGGCGGAAAGGATAGGGAAGTGTTTTTTTTTAAGGCTGCTGTCCAGGCTTTGCGCACCTACCTTGAAGAGCGGGACGCGCTCCTAAAGACTATGCAAGCAGGCGACCCGTCAAAGGGCTTTTTGTTTATTTCAAGGCGCGGCAAGCCTCTTTCGGTGCGGGGCATACAGTTTATCTTTAGCCATTACACGGGCGGTACATCTTCAATTCGCCATCTTTCCCCGCACGCCCTGCGCCATAGTTTTGCCACTACGCTTGTTTCCCGCGGCGCGGACTTGCGCATAGTGCAGGAGCTTTTAGGGCATTCAAGCATTTCTACTACGCAAAAATACACTCATGTAACAACAGAGGGCTTAAAGGCCCTTTACCATCAAGCGCATCCGCACGGATGAGGAGCAATAATGAAATACCAAACAATAAGAAGCACTACAGTAATCGCTGTAAGGCGAGACGGCAAGGTAGCCCTTGCGGGCGACGGCCAGGTTACAATGGGAGAAACCGTAATGAAGGGAAATGCCCGCAAGGTTAGGCGCATTTACAATGGCAGCGTTTTAATAGGCTTTGCAGGCGCTACGGCGGATGCCTTCAACCTTTTTGACAAGTTTGAAACAAAGCTAAAAGAGTATTCAGGTGATTTGACGCGCGCAGCTGTTGAGCTTGCAAAGCTTTGGCGAACAGACAAGGCTTTAAGGCAACTTCAAGCGCTTCTACTTGTAGCTGACCGCGAAAAGATTTTGCTTATCTCTGGTACGGGCGATGTCATAGAGCCGGAGGACGACGTGCTTGCCATAGGCTCAGGCGGCAATTACGCTTACGCGGCGGCCTTAGCTTACATGGAAAACACAAGCCTTTCAGCGGCTGAAATTGCGCTTAAAAGCCTTAAAATTGCAGGTAAAATTTGCATTTATACAAACGATTCAGTTATTTTAGAAGAACTTTAAGAATTTACAAACTTAAGTCCTTGCTTATTGCAGGCAAAGTTCAGGGAGATTAAAACTATGGACCAAAGAATAGAAAACATGACTCCAAAAGAAATTGTAGCAGAGCTTGACAAATACATTATAGGCCAGCACAAGGCTAAAAAGGCGGTGGCCATTGCGCTTAGAAACAGGATGAGGCGCCTAAAGCTTCCAGAAGATGTGCGCGATGAAATTGCGCCTAAAAATATCCTTATGATAGGGCCCACAGGCGTCGGAAAGACTGAAATTGCACGCCGCCTTGCTAAGCTTTGCGGAGCGCCCTTTCTTAAGGTTGAAGCTACAAAGTACACTGAGGTGGGCTACGTTGGCCGCGATGTTGAAACCATGATACGAGACTTAATGGCTGTAGGCTACAACATGG
>CAYYCW010000017.1:0-16043 GCA_964470435.1 uncultured Treponemataceae bacterium | reverse complement strand
GGTATAATGAGCAACCGATTGCGCCGTGCTGTCAAAATAGCGGGCGCCCTTAAAAACAATGGCAAAATTCAACAACTCCCGCCTTGCAGTTTTAGAACGCTATTTGACTCTTTTTGCAGGGCTTTGCGTCATGGCGCTTGGCATAGCGTTTTCCATTAAGTCCGCGCTTGGCACCTCTCCCATTTCGAGCCTTCCATACGCCGTAAGCCTCTTCACGCCACTTACAGTGGGTCAAGCGACAATCGCCTTGCACTGCGTGTTCATCGCGCTGCAGATTTTGATTTTGCGCAAGGATTATAGGTTGTTTCAGCTAATGCAGTTGCCTGTCGCGCTATTCTTTGGGCTTTTGATGGACTTAGCCGGCATGGCGGTTCAGGGGATAAGCTTTAGCGCGTATTGGCAACAGTGGATTCTCTGCATAATAGGAATTTTCCTAGTGTCGGCTGGCATTACCCTTGAGGTAAAGGCAGGCGGCATTGTGCTTGCAGGCGAGGGCTTTATCCTCTCGCTTTGCAAGGTTCTACCCGTGAAGTTCGGCGACATGAAAGTCGCGCTCGATGTGACGCTCGTAATTCTAGCGTGCTTTCTTTCGCTCATTTTTACTGGCCGCATTCAGGGCGTGAGGGAAGGAACAGCAGCAGCGGCGGTATTCGTTGGCATGATTGCAAAGAGACTCATAAAGCTGCTGGAAAAGTGGAACTGGAGCGAAAACTAAAAAATTAAGCTGACAGCCACTAGCCTCCCATGCTCAACTGGCTTTGGCGTGGCTGCAGCCGCAGATAGCAAGGCTCTTCCCCTGTGCTTGCAAAAAGAGTGAAAAAGCGCTTCATTTTTTCCGATTTTTAACTTGTGATAAAAAATCTTTCTTCGCGGGGAATTGGGTGAGCATTCCGTCTGCGCTTTTGCTTGGCCTTGTGCAAGGAATTTCTGAGTTTTTGCCAATATCGAGCTCTGGGCACTTAGCTGTGCTTTCGGCGTTGCTCAATATTGGAGAAACTCCGATTTTGTTTAGCGTTTTTTTGCACATGGCTACGCTTTTTGCAGTCCTCATTGTGTTTAGAAAAAGGATAGCCTCGCTTGTTGTCTCGCTTTTTAGGCTTGTAAAGGGCATGCTGGGCAAGGCTTCCAATCAATCTGGAAAGAGGCAAGAAGGGCTTGCTGCAATTGAAAGCGATGTTCGCCTTATTCTAGCACTAGTTGTAGCTACGGCTCTTACAGCCATTGTCGGCTTTTTAATAAAGGATGTGGCTAAAAGCCTTCCGCCCGTTGTTATCTCGCTTCTTTTTGTTGTAACGGGAATTCTCCTCATCCTTTCAGGGCGAGTCAAGGAGGAGGGCGCTTCAGAAAACTTGAATGTAAGGCAAGCAGTTGCGGTGGGCTTGGCGCAAGGCGTTGCTGTGTTGCCTGGTCTTTCACGCTCAGGTACTACAATTTCTGCAGCGCTTTTTGCAGGCGTCAAGCGCAGCTCTGCGGGAGAATTTTCCTTTTTGCTTTCCATTCCTGCAATTCTTGCAGCCTTTGTCTTGGAGCTGAGGGACGCTGCGCTTCTTGCGGAAAGCGTTTCAGCCGCAGCGCTAATAGCGGGAATGCTTTCAGCATTTGTCTCTGGACTTTTTTCAATGAAGTTGCTTTTAAGGCTTATAAATAGAGGAAAGCTCAAAGTTTTTGCCTTTTATCTTATTCCCGCAGGGCTTGTATTTGCTGTCTTGATTTTTTTAACTTGAGCTTTAGCTTGCAAAATGCTTTCTTAAAAATTTTGGAGTTTAGATAATGTCTTCTGCTACATGTATAAAAAAGCCAAATGAAAAACCAGGCAATAAAGCCGCCTTGTTCGCGCTTTCGTGCGCTCTTATTTTTTTTGCAGCGTTTTTAATGTGTTCGCTGCTTTTTGCAGTAATATCTCCTGTTGATTCTGCAAATGCAAACTTTGCAGCCATTGGCCGCTTTCTTTCTTCGGTTTACGGCATCACATCCTTTTTAATTCCAGCATTTTTTTTAGCTTGCGCTATTTCGCTTATAGTTCAAAAGACGAGCTTTTCCATTTACTTTATGCTTTTAGTTTCTGTAATTCCGTTTTTTACAGCGTTTGCGGGCGAAAAGCTCATCCGCACTATAATTTCTAATTCTGGCGTTTCCTTTTTGTCAAAGATAATTTTTTTTGGTCTTTCTATCTCAACAGTGCTTGCAGTCATAACAGAATACATTGTGTTTTTCCAGCTTTCAGGCTATGTGGAAAAAAAGCTTTTTCCGCGCAATGATAGCCAAAAAACCGAAGAGCCTCATATCAAGAAAGAGGCTTTCCATGTTAGACCTGAACCACAGCCTGTGAAAGAAGAAGAGTACTACCGTATTAGACCCATGCCTGTGCAAGAAATAAAGGCAACAGAAGGCGAATTTGTTTCAAGCTACAACTTGCATTATCCTGCAAGGATAGAAAGCGCAAAGGCGAATAGCACAAGTGCGGAAACTCTTTATAGGCTAGGAGCTTATAGCAAAACTAGCATTGCGGATAACACGCCAACAAGGGTTTTGGATACGGTTATTGAAGTGCCAACCAAGAATGAAGTTGAAGAGGAGGTGGATTTAGACTTTTTAGATGCCTTTACCTCCAGCGTGAATGAGATAAATAAAGAAATCAATGAAGGTGTCCAAGAAGAAAAAATCGAAGAAAAAAGCCTTAAAGAGGATGAAGTTTTAATTCCTGACGTTGATTTTAACCCTGAAATGTTTGAAGGCTACATTGCAGGGAACTTTTCAGTTATAAATGAGGCGGAGGAGCTTGCCT
Organism: uncultured Treponemataceae bacterium; assembly: GCA_964470435.1. Lineage (GTDB taxonomy): Bacteria > Spirochaetota > Spirochaetia > Treponematales > Treponemataceae > Avitreponema. Next base: position 13,258 of record CAYYCW010000017.1, on the reverse strand, counting down.
CTCCAGCGGATTTAGGTAAATCGGAAAAAGCGGCGGGAAGGAAGCCTTTCGGGTCCCTGTTTAAAAAAGAGAGCGTAAGCGCTGCCGCCTTTGCAACTAATGCAAGCGCAAAGCCACGCAAGCGTAGCTACAGCATTGACAGCTCAGTCCTTGATACATATCCCGATGGCAACTACTGGGTTATTGATGATGACACAAACAAGGCCGCTGCTGTCTTAAAAGAAACTTTAAGCGAGTTTAACATACAGGCTGACGTTACAGGCATAAGGAAGGGGCCCGTAATCACCATGTTTGAAATTCTCCCCGCGCCTGGCGTTAAGCTTTCAAGGATTGTAGGCTTGCAGGACAACATTGCATTGCGCCTTGCGGCATCAAGCATAAGGATTGTCGCCCCAATTCCAGGAAAGCACGCTGTAGGCATTGAAGTGCCAAACACTAGGCGCGCTATTGTAAGCTTTAGGGAGCTAATTGAAACGAAAAGCCCCGCCTTAGCGAAGATGAGCATTCCCGTTGTTTTAGGCAAGGATATAGCGGGAGAAGCGCAGATTATAGACCTTGCGGCAACGCCACATCTTTTAATCGCAGGCTCAACGGGTTCTGGAAAGTCAGTGTGCGTAAACTCTATCATCCTTTCAATACTTTATAAAAAGGCGCCAGATCAGGTTAAACTCATACTCATTGACCCCAAGGTTGTGGAACTTAAGCTTTATAACGACATCGCGCACCTACTTTCCCCTGTGATAACTGAGCCTAAAAAAGCTTTCCAGGCCTTGCAGTATTGCCTTTGCGAAATGGAGCGACGTTACGCTATTCTTGACAGCATGGGCGTTCGCAATATTAAGGAATATAACCGCCGAATTGAAGAGCGCGCGATGCTCGCGGAAAAGTTGCCCTACATCGTTGTAATAATAGATGAGTTTGCAGACCTTATGGCAACAAGCGGAAAGGAGCTTGAATCAACGGTTGCACGCCTTGCCGCAATGAGTCGCGCCGTTGGCATTCACTTGGTGCTAGCGACGCAGCGACCCTCAATCGACGTTATAACTGGGCTGATAAAGGCGAACATTCCAAGCCGCATAGCCTTTATGGTTGCCTCCAAGATAGACAGCCGCATTATAATAGACCAAGTTGGCGCAGAAAAGCTTTTGGGCAAGGGCGACATGCTCTATGCAAGCGTTACAGACCCGTTCCCTGTGCGCATACAAGGAGCCTTTGTTTCGGACGAGGAAGTTGAGCGCGTTGTTAAGCAAGTGAAGGCCTTTGGCGAGCCTGAATACATTGATGATGAAATCTTTGTTGAAGAAGACGATGAGGTTCTTGACACATCATTTTTTGATAGCGGAGAGGATCCCCTTTACGACAAGGCGCTAGACATCGTCCTTTCGGCAGGCAAGGCATCCGCTTCTTACATTCAAAGGCGCCTTAAAATAGGCTATAACCGCGCGGCGCGCCTTGTAGAAGAGATGGAGGAGCGAGGCATTGTAGGCCCCGCCAACGGCTCAAAGCCTAGAGATCTTATCCATATTCCTGACAGGCAACATTAAGAGTAAAAGGAGCGTATAGCTACAGGCTAAATCTCCTGTTAGCCAATAGCTTTTATCTCTTAAACCATTGAGAAAGTTAGCCTTTTATGCAATACTCAAGGGTGTATTTTCTTTAGCTTACTCAGGAGTGCAAATGAAAAACTGCAAAGAAAAAAAAGACGGCCACATAGATAAAGAAAAAATAAAAGAATTTTTAGATAAGGCTGTAAGGCAAATACGCAAAGTAGAAAGCCCAGATGAGCTTAATCGATATAGAAAGATTTTTAGAGAATGCGTTCCATTTTCTTTAAGGTCTTATTTTGCAGCCTATATGCTAAAGGCTACATTTGAAGGAAGGGGACGATCTAGGTTTCGTTCAAGCGCAAGGGAAAGGCGCGGCAGCGAGGGCTCTTCGACCTTTCCAGCATTAAAAACGCCAATTCCTTTTATTGCTGAAGATGACGCTTCAGTTATTTTTTTAAGCATTGGCAGAAACCGCAAGGTGTTTCCCAAAGACATTATCTACATCATCATACACAATAGCGGGATTGAGCGGGAGCACATTGGGGAAATCAAGATTTTTGAAAACTATTCCTTTGTACAAGTGTTAGCAAGTGATGCGCAAAGGGTGATTGACGCACTTTCAGGTGCTGAATACAAGGGAAAAAAGATTGCCGCAAGCTTTGCAAGAAGACATGACGAGATCCCTGATTTGTCGCAAGATATGGAAGAGGATGAAGCTTCAAGTGAAACTATGAGCCTTGAAAACGACGATGTGCAAGGCGAGCTTGAAGGCGCTTCAGAAGGAGCGAGTGCGCAAGTTTTTGAATAAGGCGCTTAGTGGTAAAAAAAAGCTTCAAGTAGAAAAAAAAGCGCCACGTTAAAAAGAACTGCCGCCGCCTTAAGCACAAAGGCTTTTAACCCTGCATTCGGCTTTTTTGCCAGAGCCGCGCCTGCTATTGTAAGCAACGTACCAGGGGGAAGATAGGGCAGCGCCTTGCCAAAAACTGCGGCAAGGGCTGTAAAGGCTGCCTGCGGGTGTTCACTATTGTCTAAAAACGCTAAAAACAGGCTAAATTCTAAAAACGCGCCTGCAGCAATAAAAAAGGGCTTAAAAAGATTTTCGCATACCCTTTGCGCGTCAAATACAGATTGAAAGTTATGCTCTTCGCAATTAAAGAAAATGCACGTTCCCTGCTCCATAAAGCGAGGCAGGCGGCTTTCTTTTATAAAGGAAAAGCTTGAGCGGCTTTTCAGCTTTCTAGCATTTGTTTTGGGCGGGATATACAAGGCTGAAATGCCCTTGGGCACAGCAAGAAAGCTCTTTTGCGGGATTTTTCTTATTTTGCCCTTTTCTAGCGTAAAAAAAGCTGTAGTATAAGCGGGAACAGAGACAAAGCCGCCCGACGCGCATGTCTTTATCAGAAGATTTTCTCCTAAAAACCCAGAAACTATTGCATTTACCCCTGAGGAGTTCGCCCTTTGCTTTAATTTTGAAAGCCAGCGCGCCGCGAGCTTTCTTTGCAAAAACGCAGAAGCTTCTGGCAGCAAAAAATAAAAAAGGAAAGCTATTGCAAGAATAAAAGATATTTTGCTTAACATAATGCTCCTTTAAGGCTATAATTGTGCTATGAACATAACAAGCATTGTAACTGGCCCCCTTGAGGAAAACGCATGGCTTCTTCCTCTTAAAGGAGGGCGCGTAGCCATAATAGATCCAGGCGCGGACGCTGAAAACATTATAGCAGAAATTTCACGTCTTGGCTTAAAGCCTTGCGTAATTTTGCTTACGCATGGGCATTTTGACCATATAGGCGCAATTCCTGGCCTTTTGCAAGAGTATCCTGGGATTCCTGTAGCTATTCATAAGGGAGATGCTTTAAGCCTTGGCAAGGGCGCTGCAAGCTTTCATGGCGTGCCTCCTGGCAGGGATAGCTGGGTACTTCATCTTCCAGAAGCCTCATTTTTTCTTGAAGAAGGTCCTGCGCCTGAAATACCGGGCGAGGGCAATATCCTTGAAGGCTGGGAAATAATTCACACACCCGGCCATACTAAAGGATCTGTGTGCATTTACAACAAGGAAGAGCGTCTTCTTTTTTCTGGCGATACCCTTTTTTACGGCGACTTTGGAAGAACAGACTTAGCTGGCGGAAACCCCAAAGAGATGAGGGAAAGCTTAAAAAGGCTTTACGAGCTTGAAGGAGAAACTGTTGTAATGCCTGGTCACTACCAAACAACAACAATTGAAAGAGAAAGGCGCTACCAAACAGGACTAGCTTAAAAAGGCTATGCCGCCCCTTATACGGGAATATTGCCCAAAAGACGCGCTAAAAGCTGCTTCAATATGGAATAGCATTGTAGAAGAAGGCATAGCCTTTCCGCAAATGGATGTTCTTTCTGAAAGCGAGGCAAACACCTTTTTTTGCGCTCAGTCCTTTACAGGCATTGCAGAAGAAGAAAGCATAGCGGGGCTTTATATACTGCACCCAAATAACGTGGGACGTTGCGGCCACATTTGCAACGCAAGCTACGCCGTTAGCGCTTCCTGCCGCAGGCGGGGAATTGGAGAGCTTCTTGTAAGGCATTCTCTTCAAAAAGGAATAGAATTAGGCTTTAGGATATTGCAGTTTAACGCTGTTGTAAGCACAAACAAGGCGGCCCTCAACCTTTACAAAAGGCTAGGCTTTGTGCAGCTTGGAAAGATACCGGGCGGCTTTTTAACTAAAAGCGGCCGCTACGAAGACATTATTCCGCATTACAAGACACTTTAGGATAAGCCGCTGGGTAATGAAGCGCACGCTAGTTATAGGCTCAACTGTAGCTGATGTGATTATTTCTGTGCCGCGCTTTCCAAAGCCTGGCGGCGACGTTAGCGTTATCTCTGAAGCTATAAAAATTGGTGGCTGCGCGTTCAATGTTTCAGAAATATTGCGCATAACTTCCACGCCGTACACGCTTTGCTCGCCCGTAGGAAGCGGCATTTACGGCGAGTTTGTCGCGAATGAACTTAAAAAGCGCGGCATTCCCTGCTTTAAGCGCCTACCTTCAATTCCCAACGGTTGTTGCTACTGCATTGTGGATACTAGCGGTGAGCGCACATTTTTTTCCAATCACGGGGCAGAATATCTTTTTTCTTGCGAATGGATAAATGATGAGCTTGCCTCTAACGCGGATAGCGCTTACGTATGTGGCATTGAACTAGAAGAGCCTTCGGGAAAAGATATTATACGCTTTTTGGAAAACCACAGGTCGTTTAAGGTATTTTTCGCTCTAAGCTCAAGGGTTAACCATATACCGCGTGAAAGGCTTGCCTCACTTTTTGCGCTGCGTCCAATAACCCACCTTAATGAGTCTGAAGCCCTTAAATTCACTGGCGAAAAAGACGTAAAAAGCGCGGCGCTTGCCCTTAGAAGCCAAACGCAAAATGCGGTTATTATAACGCTTGGTGAAAAGGGTGCGTATTGCTTGCCAAAGGAAGAAGGGCATGGTGAGGATGGCACCTTTATTGCGGGCGTGAAGACTCGTGTCAAGGACACAATAGGAGCAGGAGATGCCCACTTTGGCGCCGTTATAGCTTTTCTAAAGAGAGGAACGCCCCTTAATGAGGCAGTGATAAAGGCAAACAAGATTGCAGCTGCCGTAGTTTCTGTTCAAGGCGCAGGCTTAGACACCTTAAGGCTAGGAGATAATAGCTTGGGGATATAAGCTATAAGCCTGTGGGGCAAGGCAAGTAGACTCCGCTCTTCCAGTAATAGCCGCAATTCCCTCCGCCTAATAAGCGGGAAGGTTGTCGCCAAACGCAGGACTTCACGCTTGGAAGATGGGTCTCTCCTCGGTTAAAATTGCGGTGTTTCTAGTTTTGCCATTATGTGTTATCATTGTAGCAAGGAGACTTGCATGGACTTGGGCAAAAAAAATCACCCTACGCTAGCTCAGTATTATAAGGATATTTTCCCAAAGCTTTTAAGCTTTTCCAATCCCGACCGCGTAATTACGGAGCATAATGTTTTTCAAAGGCCAAACCTAAAGATCAGGGATTTGATTGCTGAAATGTGCAAGGAAATCCTTCTTCCAGGATCGCGCGTGGAAAATATGGAAAATGCTCACCTCCTCTTGCAAAAAATAAAGGAAGGGAAAAGAGCGCTCATCCTTATGGAGCATTACAGCAACTTTGACTTGCCGATGCTCATTTATCTTTTATCTTGCGACTGCGACAAAAGCGGAGCGGGTCCTGAGCTTGCAGAGCGAATTGTGGCGGTTGCGGGCATGAAGCTCAACGAGGATAATCCTTATATTGCATCCTTTGCTGAAGGCTACGCCCGCATTGTAATTTACCCTAGCCGCTCCCTGTTGGCAATTAAGGATGAGCGCGAGCGCGAGGCGGAAGAACACCGCAGCAAGCTTATAAACGCAGCTTCAATGCGCGCCTTTGAAAAGGTGCGGCAAGAGGGCATGGCGGTTTTGGTTTTCCCTTCTGGAACTCGCTACAGGCCAGGCAAGCCTGAAACAAAGAGAGGCTTGCGCGAAATATATTCATACATCAGACTTTCAGACGTAATCATGCCTGTTTCAATAAACGGGAACTGCTTGCGCATTCCTGAACATGACGCTGACATGACAGAAGATATTGTTGTTCATGACAGGATGATAATGACGCTAGGCAGCCTTTATGATTCCTTGGAAATACGCGAAAAGGCAAAGGAGTGGGGCGCTGTTGCAGAACCCGACCAGACAGACCGCAAGCAGCTCACGGCTGACTACGTTATGCACATCCTTGAGCAAATGCACGAAAAGGCTGAGGTTATCCGCCTTGCTGGCTTGCAGGATGTGCAGAAAAGCGCAGCCTTTGCTAGGGACAGCTTTACTAGCCAGAGCGCGACTGAGAGCTAAAAGCTTATAGCTTTCTGCCATGATTCTTTATAGCTTGTCTTCAATCATAAATCCTATGCAAACATCTAGCGCAAATATTTTTGTCAAAGATTTAAGCGCTCTTAAGCATCAATTCTTTGTAAAACGCTGTCAATGTATTGGGCTATTGCTTTAAGCGAAACTTTGTTTTCTAGCACGCGCTTTTTGGCATTGGGCTTTGAATTAAGCTTTTCAAACAAGGCAAGCGTTTCTGCAAGAAGGGATGTTATCCTCCTTAAAAATTGAGCAAGCTTTCCGCTCTTTTTCCTTTCTTTGCTCTCCTCAAAAGCTTGAATCTTGCCTTGCATAAATGTCCAACGTGAAATAAAAATAAGGTCTTCAAAAAAAAATGCCCTTGAAAGGCTTGCCACTAAGCTACCTTTAGCTATCTTTAGTCCTGCAAATTCTGAAAGAATTTCTCCGCGCGGCGGAAAAAGATTAAACGCTGTAATTGCAAGCATAGAAACTATAACGGGCACAGCGCGCGGTCTTTTTCCTGCAAGGCAAAGCGCCGCATAAAAGAATGCAAAAAAGGCAGCACGGCAGGCTACGTTTCCAAAAAAGGCAACAGTTACAATAAAAGAAAAGCCTACCGCTATTCTAAGGGCTGCAAGAACTCTTTTTTTGCGTTTATCTTTGCAGCTTGCAGCTTCAATGCCTTGCGCGGCGCTTGCGGCAAGGTTAACATTGTTTAATTTAATTTGCTTTTTTATTTTTCTAAGCCACAAGGATTGTTGCGCAAAGAACTCCGTAAGAAGACCTACGGCGAATCCTGTTGCAACACCTGCGCCAAGCAAGAGGGGCATAACCGCGCTAATGCTTTCGCCAAAGATCCAAGCGCGCGCTACAGCCAGCTGCGCTATGTTAGACGCAAAGGAGCCTGCAACGCTTAAGCCTACGGCAGAAATCTTAGTCTTTAGCGCACGCTTAAGCAAGAACATAATGGCAGCTGAAGTCATAGTTCCCGCTGCCGAAAAAACAAAGACCCATGAAAAAAAAGTACCGCCAATAATTCCTTGCGCGATTATTTTGACAAAAACTAAAAGGAAATAAGCAGCAGGAGTAAAAAAGTCCGCTGCAACAATAAGCGGAATATTTGCTATTCCAAGCCGCAAAAAGGGAAGCGGCTTTGGAATAACAAATTCAATGGTAGAAAGGAAAAAACACAGCGCGCCGAAGCGTGTAACTAGAAAGTTTTCTTTTTCAGCTACATCCGCAGCCACAGCAGCCATTTCCGTGACCGCAAAAGCAGCCTTCATCGTCCGCGCCGCTTTCGCAGTCCCCGCCACTGCAGCCGCAACCGCATGAATGCGAAAGCCCAAAGGCTTTTTCTTCTTCAGTAGCCTCGCGGACAGCCACAACCCTCACATCAAAATAGAGGGTTTTACCGGCAAGCGGATGGTTCCCGTCCACCGTAATATTATCCCCCTCTATTTTTGTTACAGTTACAATTTGGCTGCCGTTTTCCGACTCAGCTTCAAACTGCATTCCCACCTTAATTGTAACATTTTCAGGAAAACTATCGCGGCTAACTTCAGCTACAAGATTTGGGAAATACTCCCCATAGGCATCTTCTGGCTTCACCTCAAGATTCTTGAACAAGGCGCCTTCCTCCTTGCCATCAAGAACTCTTTCAAGCCCCGCTATAAGATTCCCTCTACCGTGAATATATTCTAGCGGCTCAATGCCATTTGTTGTATCAAGAATTTCGCCCGCTTCATCTTTAAGCGTGTAGTCCAAGGAGACTACGCTGTTTTTTGAAATATTCATTCCTGTTTTCCTGAAAAACCCGTCTACGCCTGGACAACTTCGGTTACGCCAGGAACCTTTTTCTTAAGATGGGTTTCAACCCCCATTTTAAGCGTCATTAGCGACATAGGACAGCTTCCACAAGCGCCTGTAAGTCGCACTGCAACCTTTCCGTCATCAGAGACAGAAATAAATTCAACATCGCCGCCGTCAGCTTGAAGCATTGGGCGTATTTCTGTAAGAGCCTTTTTTACAGCATCTTCCATAAATTGCCTCCATATTTATATATTTGATACTTTGAAGATACATCATAAAATCTTCACGGTCAACCTAAACTTTCACTGCAATTCTTGCGATTTTTCTATATTTGCGTCTCATTTACGGTAATTTCTGTGTAAATTACAAGGGCTCGCGATGATTTTATGAATAGATTGCTTGCCGACCGACAGGATATAAGCTTAGCGCGCCTCCTTTTATAATAAATGGATTTCAGGGATGCTGGCTAGACACTTTGCAAAAGGCAAAACTTTCGCTAATTTATGCGATTTTTGTTGCCATAACAACTAACATAGGCTATAATCCGCAGTTATGGGACAGAAAATGACAGCATCAAAAGAAGACTATCTTGAGGCAATCCTTGACTGCGAAAATGAAGAGGGCAAGGCTAGGTCAATAGACATAGCGCGGGCATTAAACGTTTCCCGCCCTAGCGTTAATAAGAGCCTTTCTGTTCTTAAAGAAAGCGGCATGGTTGAGCATGAGCGCTACGGCGTGATAAGCCTTACCGAAGAAGGCAGAATTATCGCATCGCGAGTTAGGGACTTGCACGACACGCTTAAGCTTTTTCTTACAGATATTCTAAATATTCCTGCAGAAATTGCAGAGGTTGACGCTTGCCGTATGGAACACGTTATAAGCGAAATGACAGCGAACAACCTTAAAAAATACCTTAAAGAGCTAATACCGCAAAAGATGGCTAACAAAAAGCCTAAGTCCCAGCCTGCCAAAAGCTAAAAGGCGGCGCTTACTATGTGTAACTAGCATTTTCAGCTATCTATAATCTTCCATCCATTATCTGTGTGAGTCATGCTGGTGGATGGAATTTCAATGATTCGGTCATCTTCTCCTATAAGCCTTATTTGCTCTGTAATGGGATTAGTTGCAATAACGCGGAACATGCACCCGTCATAAAAAACCCTTGAGCCTGAGCAAGGCATTGTTTTGCGCTTTTCGGCATACCACTCATATTCATAGGCTAAGCAACATAAAAGGCGCGCGCAAGGACCTGAAATTTTAAGTGAGTTTATAGAAAGATTTTGCTCCTTAGGCATTTTAATTAAAACAGGCTTTAGTCTGTCTGTAACAGCATGGCAGCAAAAGGGACGGCCGCAAACCCCAAGCCCGCCTAGCATCTTAGCTTCATCGCGGACGCCAATTTGCCTTAATTCAATGCGCTCAAGGCCCTTTTTTTTAACTTTGAGAGAAGCTGACAAGTCTTTAACCAGATTGCGAAAGTCAACCCTAGTGTCAGCGCTAAAAAAAAGAAGAATCTTTGAGCCGTCTAGAATAAAATGTGCTGAAACAGGCTTCATTTCAAGATTGTGCGCCGCTATTTTTTCGCGGAAGACAGATAAGGAATGCTCCTCTTCGCTGCGGTTTTTTTCTGCCCTGTCCAAGTCTTCCTGGCTTGCAACACGCTTAATTGCAACAATGCTCTCCCGCTTAACTCCAGCAGGCGCGTTAATTCGACCTAAAACGCGGGCAAGATCCACTCCGTACCTTGTTTCAGCAACAACGTGCTCGCCGCGCTCAACTTCAAGATTATCCGAAAGAGCGTAAAGGCTTTCATTTGAATAATCAAGCTTTAGATGATAAAGCTGGCTTTCAAAGCTAACGCGCTCCTCTTCTGAATCTTCAGCACTATCCTCTATGTCTTCGAGCAGGTTTAGCTCGTCCTCGCAAATATCCTCTTCTTGCTGAAGATTTTGTATATATAGTTCATCATTTATTTCCATTGTTTCCCTCCCACTGCTTTTTTAGGAAAGCAAGTCTACTAGAAGGCCGTTTATCTCTTCAACTGCAGCAAGAATGGCTAGCTTGTCCTTCTGGTTTGAAAGAATGCCTGCTGCAAGTTTTTCAAGCTTTTCGTCTATTACATGAATTTGCGTGTACTGCTTTTGCTTAAATTCAAGCCCGACGCGCTTTTTAATTCCAGCAGAAGTTTTAACGCTAAAGGAACGCCCAACAACAAACTTCATGAAATTACGCACAGCTTCCTTGTAACGCACAATATTGTCAGGAACAGGTCTTTCTTTTAAGGCATCACCGCTTTCAGAAACGCTGTCCAAAAGCGCGGAAAGGATTTTGTCTTCAGGAAGAGATGCAAGCTCAGCAGGAAGGGTAAGCGAAGAAGCATTTGCAAGCGATTCTTGCTGTTCAGTTAAAAGGCGCTCAAAACGCAAAGGTGACCTCTTGCTACCCTTGTTTACACTATCTGACCTTGCCCCCTGATTTTTGCTTGCAGCGTGTTGCGTAGCTGCTAAAGATGAAAAATATGCAGATGTTGTATCTATGTTTCCTGTAGATTCCATTTTTTAAGATTACCTTGCCGCATTGCCTCGCCTCAAGGTTTTTCTATTATTGCGAGTAAAGCAAGCTTCTTCAAACTTTTCCTGATTGTCAACCGCAAAGCAATAGCCGTGCAACAAAACCGAATCCGCCACATAAAGGCGCTTTGTAATAATGTCGCCTATTACTAAAGCTGAAGAAAGGATATGCACGCCTTCAGAAGCAATGATGTCTCCTTCAACAACGCCGCCTACAGTTATAAACTGCCCACTTATATCGCCGCGTATCCTTGAGTTTTCACCTGTTATAATCCTGCCAGAAGCGTCAAGGTTGCCATCAAGGTCGCCGTCAATCCTTACAAAGCCTGAAACGTTAAGGTCTCCCTTAACCATTGTACCCGCGCCAATAAGCGTATTTATGGCAATATCCTTCCCTGAAGAAGCCATCAGCGCCTACCCCTTTCCTAGCGTATATTAAAGTACTTGCTTGGGTCAACCACTTCAGAGCCTATGTGCACCTCATAGTGAAGATGCGGTCCTGTGGAAATGCCTGTGTTGCCTACATGGCCGATTGTGTCTCCTTGGTTGACATAGTCTCCGCGCTTTACAGTTTGCGAAAGAAGATGCGCGTACCTTGTATAAAAGCCATGCTTGTGCCTTAAAAGAATGTAGTTTCCAAACGCGGGATCATAGTCAGACATGATAACCTGGCCTGAGGCTGTAGCTATGACGGGGTCGCCCGATCGGTATGTTGAAAGGTCAATTCCTTTGTGGATATACCATTGACGCGAAAATGGATGCCTGTTTTGCCCAAATGACTGTGAAACATGACCTATGCCACCTTTAATTGGCCAAAGGCTTGGAATGTCAGAAAAGAGGGCATCGCGGGAGCTTAAAAGCTTTCCTATTTCTTCTATTGGCTGGACAGACTGCTCAAGGAAGGCTGCAACTTGCCTAAGCTCTGCAATTTCAGGAAGGGTTCCCGATTCCGTGCGCCTTATATTGAAAAATGACGCTAAGTCTCCTGAAAGCATTCTCTCATCTTCAGAAGGCATGCTCACGCCTAAAAGCGAAAGGGTTTCTGAAAAGCTCCTCTGGAAATTCTGCGCAGCGTCAAGCAGGGAAGATGTCTCATCCTTAAGCCTGTCAAGGCTTGCTTGAGCTTCTGTAACTTCACGCTCAAGGCTTGCCAATGTCCTTGCGGAAATCCTAGCCTTGCTGCTGTAGAATAAAAATGCGGAAAACATCCCCACAACAATCACTAAAAAGAGGCCAATGGAAAGAACCGAAGCCTGAATGCTTATAACGTTTTTCTGGGAATGCGGCACAAGCATAATTGTAATCTTGTGCCTTGCACAGGCAGCCAAAGCCTTAAAAGGAATAGCAAGGACGGACAACACCCGCCTTGCGCCACTGCTAGAAGAGCGAGCAACGGTGTTTTCTAGCCGTTTATAGCTGGTCTTTGACAAAAGTTATCTCCTCATACTCCACCATCCAGCGCTTCATACTAGCATAAATTAAAGCAAACTGTCAATTAGCTTTTGACGTATGGGATATGGTAATGAGTTAGCCAGTAGCTTTGGGATAAAACAAGGAGTCAGTTTCTAGTTTCACCTATTATTCTGATAATAGCTTGAGAAAAACAGCTACTAGGTCGCTTTTTCTGTATAATTAAGTTATGAAAGCGAAAAATGCTCTTACCTCTTTTTTTCGTTGCACAGCATGTGGATATACGCAACCACGCTGGCTAGGGCGCTGTCCTGCTTGCGGTGAGTGGAATAGCTTTGAAGAAACGGCGGGCGAAAGGAGCGCAAGCATTGCCTTGAAAGAAAACAGCGCTGAATGTGCTAAGTCACTGCCGCTCGCGGCGGTGAAAGCAGAAACCGCTGAGCGCCTTGTTACAGGCATTGCTGACCTTGATATTGTACTAGGCGGAGGCATAATGCGGCGTTCCGCTGTACTTTTTGGCGGGGAGCCTGGCATAGGCAAGTCTACGCTATTATTGCAGGCGGCTTTTTCGCTTGCGGCAGCCTTGCCCGAAGGCCGGGTACTTTACGCAAGCGGAGAGGAGTCGGCTGGGCAAATAAAGGCACGCGCCGCCCGCATTGCTCAAAGTCCTGAAAGCTCAAGTGCTCAAGAGCGCATTGAGCTTTTGTGCACGGGGCAGCTTCAAAACATTGAGCGTTCTCTTGAAGAAGTTAATCCTTATTTTGTGATTATTGACTCAATCCAGACTGTCTTTAGTCCGCATGCGGGGAATGTGCCGGGCACTGTAAGCCAGCTTAAATACTGCGCGATGCGCCTTATTTCGTGGGCAAAGGAGCGCGATGCAGTCCTATTTCTTACAGCGCATATTACAAAGGAAGGAAGCATCGCGGGGCCCAAGACACTTGAGCACATGGTTGATACAGTCATTTCCTTTGAACGCAACTCTGACGATGTGCGATTTTTGCGCGCGTTCAAAAACCGCTTTGGCTCTGTGGACGAGCTAGGCATTTTCCAGATGACAGA
>CAYYCW010000016.1:16514-16635 GCA_964470435.1 uncultured Treponemataceae bacterium | reverse complement strand
TTTAAGGCTTCGGGGCAGCATTTTAAATGCCTTGTAGCAAACATCAAAGGCCTTTCTTTCTTCTATAGTCCCTATAGAAAATAAGTTTATTTCAAGCTTAAGGGGCGCGCCTAGCTTGCAA
>CAYYCW010000016.1:0-16414 GCA_964470435.1 uncultured Treponemataceae bacterium | reverse complement strand
GGATTGAGGATTGAGGATTGAGGATTGAGGATTGAGGATTGAGGATTGAGGATTGAGGATTGGGCGCCGCGTAAAAATAATCTTCTACAGCATTGTGCAAAATTTTAGGCCTTTGCCCGTAAGTTTGCTCTATAAACTCTTGGGCGTACTCGCTTACGCAGCATAAGTCCTGGGAAAAGCGCAAAAGCAGCTGCGCCAAAGGGCTCGCGCTGACAAAGTGTGGAATGTTTTGCGCTTCGCGGATAAACCAAATAACGGGGATTAGCTTAGCTGCGACCGCGTAAAAGGGAACCGCGACAACGGTGTTTGCAATAGCCATGTCAAAAGAGGCAATCTTACTCATGCACTGCCCGGTCGCCAGCTCGCTGAACGGGACAATGCTCACAGGTATGCCGTTTTTAGCTATTTCTTCCCTAAAGTCTCCATCCGCAGGGGCCCACATTTCAACAGCAAAGCCCGCTCGCGCTAAAATGTTAGCAATCCTTAAAAGCGAAAAAGGTGCGCCTGTGTAGGAAAGATCATGAGAATAAAGCAAGATGCGCTTCATTTCCTTCCTCCTTTTAGTGAGGATAGCACGCGGGCGGCAAAGTTGCTACAGCGGCTATTGCCCTTATTTTCCTCAAAGAGACAAAAGGCGCTTAATCCTGTTTTGCAAGAGCAGCCTAATGGCCGGCATGGCAAGGGAGTTGGGTGCAGCCGCCAAGCAAGCTCAAGCCGGGCAACAGAGGAGCTCCCCGGCGAGGAACCTCTTGGCTCCTTTGCGCAAGCTGAATTTCGCTTTAATTGCGCCGATAATTAGCTCATGGGAAAGCTAGAAACAAATGCCGCCGCTGTGCTTTTTGCTGGCAAAGCAACGAGGCACGCCTTTACCCCCGCCTTTGACGGGATGAGCGCCTTTGCAAGGGCTACAAAGGCTTCAACCTCCTTTCCCGCTGTAAAAAGGCTGTGCGTTTTAATGCCTTATCGCTCATCATCGCTTATCGCCCAAATAGAAAAGGAGATTGAAAGCCTAGATTTAAGCGGCGTGGAGCTAGTTAAGATTTTCCCTGAAGAGCTTGAAGGAAAGCATTCGCAGTGGAGCGAAGAGCTTTTGTGCGCTGCCCTTGTTAAAGCTTCAAAGGGCATGGATCACGCTTACTTTTTGTGGGCAGACACACCCTTTGTTGACGCGGGATTTGCATCCTCCCTTTTTGAAAGGCACATTGAGTATTCCCCTGAATACACATTTGCAGACTGCTATCCTCTAGGCCTTGCGCCTGAAATATTTGCAGCGGGCATTTTGCCAGTAATTGCAGATATGGCAAGAGAGATGCTAGCCTTTCCGGCCCGCGATACTCTTTTTAACGTAATTAAAAAGGACATTAACGCATTCGACATAGAAACCGACATCGCTGACGATGACGTGAGAATGCTGCGCCTTACCCTTGCTTGCGACAGCGCGCGAAACCTTGCCGTTTGCGAAGCCCTTAAAGGAATAAACGCGCAAAATTACGCTAAGTTTATCCGCGAGCGGCAGGAGGCTCTGCGCACAAGGCCCGCCTTTTACGCTTTCCAAATAAGCGGGCGTTGCCCCTTTGAATGCGCCTTTTGCCCCTATCCTTCCGTGTGCTCTTCTAGCGGCGGGAAGGAAGGCGGTGCTTCCGCTACCTTGCGCAGCGACTTTATGGAATTGCAGCACTTTAAGGGTGCCTTGGAAAAAATTGCCGAATTTTCTGATGACGCGGTTATTTCCCTTTCGCTTTGGGGAGAGTGTTCCTTTCATCCTGAAGTAGCTTCTTTTGCTGAAGAGGTTCTTAAATACCCTAAGTTTTCGCTTTTGATAGAAACAACGGGAATAGGCTGGCAGGCTGAAGCCTTAGAGCGTATACTCGCAGCGGCGGAGGCTGCTCAGGCGCAAGATGAGTTCTTTTTGCGGCCTGCGGGGGCAATAAATTGGATTGTTAGCCTTGACGCTACATCATCCAAGATGTACGGGGAGCTTAGGGGACTTGGAGGCGCGGAAAGCGAGCACTTGTTTACGGAATGCTCTAATTTTGTCTTTTGGCTTAAAGAAAATTTTAAGGAGCGAGTGTATCCTCAGTTTTTAAGGATGAAAAAGAATGAGGGCGAACTTGAAGAGTTTTACCGCTTTTGGAAAGAGAAAAACGGGGATCTAATTATCCAAAAGTACGACCATTTTTGCTCGTCCTTTCCCGACGAGAGAGTTGCAGATCTTTCGCCCATAGAGCGAATGCCTTGCTGGCACTTAAAGCGCGATGTTTCTGTCTTGATTGATGGCTCTGTGCCCTTTTGCAGAGAGGACGCGGCGGGCAATGAGCTTTGCGGGAATATCTTTTTGGAAAGCTTAAAGGATATTTTTGCCAAGAACGCAAAGCTTTACAAAAATCATATAAGCTGCAATTACGAAGGAATTTGCACAAACTGCGATGAATACTATACCTTTAACTTTTGACGGATGGGAAATTCCTCACTCTATAATCGGGGGCTCTTCTGGCACGTCTTCCAAAGAAGAAGTGGAGCTTTCTGTTATTCTTCTTAACAGGGGCGGAAGGTATTATCGTGCCGATGTTTTTGAAAACCTCGCGGCAGCGGGCTTTTCTTCTATTCTTTCTATAGAAAACACGCATGAACCCTACGATGTGGAAACCCTTTCCGCGCAATTTCCGTCTGTAAAGTTCCTGGTTCCGCAAGATAAGCTTACAACGGGAGAGATGATTAACGCGGCTGTCGCGGAGTCTTCAGCGCGCTTTATCTTTGTATTGTGGAATGACCAGCGGCTTGGGAATACCACTGCGGAAAAGATTGTGGCGATGGTAAATGCTGAACAGAGCCTTTTTTGCTTTGCGCCACTCCTTTTAAGCGATGCGTTCGGGCAGCTGCCTGTGCGTATGGTTCCTGCCCTTGCTAAAAAGCAATTTAAAATAACTCCCCTTGCATGCGAAAAGGATCTTGAGCTTACAATATATCCCTTTGACTTTACAGGCGTATATAATAAAAAGGAATTTATTGACTGTGGCGGCTTTGACTCATCTATTAAAAACGCCTATTGGCAAAATGCCGATTTGGGCTTTCGTGTAAACCTTTGGGGGGGGAAGATACGCGTTTTTCATAGTTTTAGACTTTTCTATGAATCTGCTAGCCCTGTAGAAAATGTTGAATGCGACTTGGAATACCTTAAATTTTACCTAAAAAACTTGGCACCTGTTTTTAAGGAAAGGTTTGCCGTTTTGCCCTTTGTTAAGTTTTTTTCTTTTGCCTCAATATCCGGTATGAACGTATTTGATTCTTTTCGCTATTTTAGAAATGCCGCCAAGTGGGTTTCTGTAAATGCATCCCACTTTGCTACGGACGCGCTTGCCCTAATTAGCTCGTGGGATGCTTTATGACAGTTTTAATACTTCAAGCACGGCTTGATTCCACAAGGCTTGAAAACAAGGCTATCCTTGACTTTTTGGGAAAGCCGATTATTTTCCGTGTAATGGAGCGCCTAGCCAAGGTGCCAGCGGACGCGCATATTTTAGCTTGCGACCATGATTCGCTGGAAGCCTTTGAGCCTATTGCAAAAGAAGCGGGCTTTCGCTGCATTGCGGGCTCTAAGGACGATGTGCTTGAGCGCTTTTGCTCATGCATAACTGAGCTTAAAGCTGATGTTGTGCTACGCGCGACGGGGGACAATCCCTTTATCTTTACAGATGCGGCGGCTTTAAGCTTAAAGCGCTTTGCGGAGCTCCAAAGGATAGCTTCGGCAGACTACTTTACCTTTACAGGCCTTCCTTACGGAAGCGGGGTTGAAGTTTTTTCTGCCGCCGCCTTGCTAAAGTCCAGGAAAAATGCTTCCCTCTATGAAAGGGAGCACGTGGGGCCAGCCCTTTATCTTCATGCGGATGAGTTCTCCTGCTTTTTTGAAAAGGCTCCCGTTGAATGGAGCGCGCCCCGCCTCCGCACAACGGTGGACACAGCTTCCGATTACGCTACAGCCCTTGCAGCGGCGGATTTTCTTCTTTCTAAGGGAAAGAGCTTCCCGTTTGATGACACTGACATAAAAGGCGCCTTTGAGTTTATAACGCGCGCTGTGGTCTTTGTGCCCGCTTGTGGGCCCGACCGCGGAACGGGGCACTTGCGAAGGACCTTCGCCGCCGCCATTGCGCTTCAGGATTCCTGGAATTGCTTTATTTTAATAGAAGGCTATAAAAAGGATGATGCTGTAACCGCTAGGGTTAGGGGAATCCTTTCTTCTTTTGAGGATGAAGAGCGCTCGCTTATTGAAAGCAAGATTATCGCTGATATGGACTTTGCAGCAGCCTTTGAGCCCTTGAATGTTGAGTTGCACAGGTTTGTCCTTGACAACTTTGAAACGGGCAAGGATGAAATGCTTGAACTCTTGAAGCTCGCACCCGTTATTGCTATTGATGAAGGCGGGGAAGGACGCGCCCTTGCAGACTATGTCTTTGACGTGATTCCTTCTATATTGCACGCACCGGGCAAGAAAAAAAAGAAACATGACGCCTTTTCTTCCTTTAATGTGTTCATGCCTGAATGCATTCCTCTTCCAAAGGCTAAAACACGGCGCGCAGATTTGGGGGATAGGGCGCGCATCCTTGTAGCTGCGGGGACTTTAAGCGCTGACAAAAGCGCGGAGCCGATAGCTTACGCGCGCGCCTTTGCCGCAGCCGGCTTTGACACTACCCTCATTGCTGCCCAAGTTGAATCAGATTTCGGCAATAGGCCTAATCTAACTGTAGCGCGCGACATTCCTCGCTTAGCGGAAAAGCTAACAGGCTTTGACGTTGTAATAACCTATTACGGCTTTACAGCCTTTGAAGCCTTAGCCGCAGGCTGCCGCGTAGCACTTTTTTCGCCTTCAGATGTGCATAAAAGGGTAGCGGAAGCCTACAGGTTTGCCGCCATGCCTCACATTTCAGCATTAGAGGATGCGGAGGCGGCGAGGCGCTTTATAGCCGCGCTTGACGCCGCGCCTAAGCCTATAGGGGCTTGCGCCTCATTTGCGTCCATAGAAAGGAAGCAAGCCGATTACGCTTCCGAGCTCTCTAAGGCGCTGGCGGGGGAAGCTTTAGCTTGCGCCTTTTGCGGGCATAGCTTTTCACGAAACGATGACTTGTCCAAAAGCATTGGGAAAACGCAATCCTTTCGCGATGAAAGGAAAACAATAGCTGTTTGCCCAAATTGCAAAACGCACGTTATACGCTACTCGGTTTCACCAAAGAAAAACTACGGGGAGCAGTACTTTTTTGAAGAGTATTCAAGGCAATACGGAAAAACCTACCTTGAGGACTTTAGCCTAATCAAAAAGAGCGGCGAGCGCAGAATGCGGATAATTGACGCAATCGCGGCTAAGTCGGGCGTTGCGGTCGGCGCAGTCAAAGGAACGATTTTAGACGTGGGATGCGCTTACGGGCCCTTTCTTGCAGCTGCCGCGGAGGCGGGCTGGCAGCCTTACGGCACGGACATTTCTGGGGCAGCTGTTCAATACGTTAAGGACAAGCTGGGATTCCCCGCGGTTAAAACCCCCTTCCCTGAATGCGAGGCGGCGTTTAAGGCGGAAGGCTTTCCGCAAGCCTTTTCAGCTATTTCCTTTTGGTTTGTAATTGAGCATTTTGAAAACTTGGCGGCCGTTTTTAACGCCGCGCGCAATCTCCTTGTAGATGGAGGCGTTCTTGCAATTTCCACGCCATCATGCACTGGAATTTCCGCGCGGAAGGACCAAGCCGCCTTTTATAGCGCAAGCCCTGATGACCACTATTCAATCTGGAATCCGCGCAAGGTAAGGCATCACCTTAGGGCTTGCGGCTTTTGCGTTAAAAAGATTGTTATAACAGGCCATCATCCTGAGCGCTTTCCTCAAAGGCTTGTGCCCAAGCCGCTAAAAAAAGCCTATCGTGCACTATGCTCCCTTGTTTCCGTCTTATTTTCCTTAGGAGAGACCTTTGAGGTCTACGCCGTAAAGCGCGAGCTTAAAAATACGGAGGAAAAATGAAGCGCATTTTGATTTTAGGCGCAGGCCTAATGCAAGGCAGGGCGATTATTGCTGCCAAGAAAAAAGGCTGGCACGTAACAGCAATAGACGGCAACCCCTCCGCCGCTTGCGCAAAGGATGCTGATGCGTTTTTTGTACTTGACTTAAAGGAGTCAGGAAAAATAGCAGACTTTGCCCTTTCCTTAAAACGCTCAGAAGGGCTTGACGGCGTGTTTACTTGCGCAACAGACTTTTCCTATTCCGTAGCTTGCGCGGCTGAAAAGTGCGGCTTGCCATCGCATTCGCCGAAGGCTGCCTTTGCGGCAAGCAACAAGGCGGAAATGCGCCGCCTCTTTGCAGAAGTGGGCGTGCCCTCCCCCGCCTTTGCGGTAATAATGCCAGAAAAGGCGCATAGCGCACTAGAGGAAGCCCACACGGCGGGCGTAGGCTTCCCCGCTGTTGTAAAGCCATGCGACAACATGGGCGCGCGCGGCTGCAAGAAGGTTTATTTCCCCGCCGAGCTTGAGCACGCTGTAGAGGATGCTGCGCGGTTTTCCCGCACTGGCACAGTTATAATAGAAGAATATCTTGAAGGCCCTGAGTTCTCTGTTGAAGCTCTAGTATTTGATGGGGAATTTCACGAAACAGGCTTTGCAGACAGGCACATTTACTTCCCGCCTTATTTTATTGAAATGGGGCACACAATTCCTTCCGTGCTCCCTACCACTGAAAAGGAGCGCGTGCTTGAGGTATTTAAGGCGGGTGTCAAGGCTTTGGGCTTGAGCTACGGTGCGGTTAAGGGCGACATTAAACTTACCTCCAAAGGCCCTGCAATAGGAGAGATAGCTGGCCGTCTTTCAGGCGGATACATGTCGGGTTGGACTTATCCATATTCTTCTGGCGTTGAGTTGACCGCAGCCGCCCTTGACCTCTGCGTTGGCATAAGACCAGCGGCTCTAAAGCCACTTTGCGAGCGTGTTGCGGCCGAGCGCGCGTGGATTTCTGTGCCTGGAAAGATTGCGTCAATTTATGGGCTAGAGGCGGCTAAAGCACTGCCGCTTGTGCGCGATGTTTTTCCCCGTAAAAAAGAAGGGGAACGTGTTGTATTTCCTCAAAACAATGTAGAAAAATGCGGAAACTGTATCGCAGTATCAAGCGACGCATCTTTAGGCGATATTGCTTCATCTAGAAATGAGGCGATTGCCGCCGCTGAGGGAGCTTGCCGCGCTGTTGTGCTTCGCCTTAGCCCCCGAGACAGCGAAACGGAGAGCTTTTTGTTCGGCTTTTGCGGCAACGGAAAGGATGACAGCTTCCCGCCGCCTTGCTTTTCCTTGCCATTTAGGGAATCTCTTGGCGGCGACCTCCCTTCCATGTTTGAAGGCGGCTGGAATGCGGTTGCGCTGCCAAATGCTGGCAAACCTGCAAGCACTATAGAAATTGAAATTCCCGCTAATCTTCCATTTTTTTCTAAAGAATGCCGCGACTGGCAGGGAAGGACAATGCAGGAAGCTTTTTTGCAAGCTTTATCCCAAGATGGCGAAATTGCCGCAAACTTAAGCCCGCAAAAAGGCAGAAATGAACTTGCCATGAAGTATTGGATAGCCTTTATTCGTGGCGGAATGCAAGGACTTCTTTATGTGCATGATAGCCGCTAAAAACCGTTTGCCTGCGCTTGTTTTGCTTTTAGCTTTTCTTACTGCCCTTGCCTTTTCAGAGGCAAGTCCATTAGCTAAAGCTGCGCGTGAGCTTGACGCTGAAGTTTTTGCAGACCCTGTTTCTGGCGTTTTTTACTTTGCCAAGGATGGAAAAACAGTAGCCTTTAAGGAAGGCTCGCAGGTAGTTCTTTTTGACGGAAAGCCTGAAGTTATGAAAAGCTCTCCAACTGGAAATCCTCCTGTATTGACTGAAGAAATATTTAACAAAATACATAATTTTTTTGCTCCGCCAGCCTCATCATATTTTTACAGGGTTGGCGCAATTCTCATTGATCCAGGCCACGGCGGCAAGGATCCAGGCTCAAGCGGAAGTTTCACAGAAGGCGGCAAGACAATTACTGTAACCGAAAAGGATGTGGTTCTTTCAGTGGGGAAAACGCTTTATAAAATGCTTGCCTCAAAGTATCCTGACAAAAAGATTATGCTGACGCGGACAAGAGACACCTATCCTAGCCTTGAAGACCGCGTTGATATGGCCAATTCAGTACAGCTTGAAAGCCACGAGGCTATCATTTACGTTTCAATTCACGCAAACGCCGCTTTTAACAAAAGCTCTTCAGGCTTTGAGGTTTGGTATCTTTCACCGGAATACAGGCGCACGGTAATAGACGGAGAATCAGTAAATTCGCAGGAGCTTGTCCCCATACTCAATTCCATGATGGAAGAGGAATTTACAACAGAAAGTATTTTAATCGCGCAGTCGGTTTTAGACGGACTTGAAGCTGAAATAGGAAAGCGCAGCAACAACCGCGGCCTTAAAGCTGAATCGTGGTTTGTGGTTAGGAATGCCAGGATGCCCAGCGTGCTAATTGAGCTTGGCTTTGTGACCAACGAAAAGGAAGCAAAACTGCTTAATGACAGCTCTTACTTGCGTAGCTGCGCTACGGGAATATATAACGGAATTGTGAATTTTGTGTCGTATTTTGAGGGCGCGGGAAACGCAGTTGCCAAATAAAATGTTTTTCCATTTTTTTTCAATTTCGCGGATAAAAACCATTGACAAAGCTGTTTTTTTGCATATATTATACTTTTGTAAGTTTACAAATCGTAATAAGAGGAGCTTTATTATGAAAAGGAGTTTTCTTGTTGTCGCGGTTCTTATGTTGCTTGCCGGAGGGTTTTTTGCAGCAGAAGAAAGTGTTTTAATTGACTTCAATCAGCTGAACGCGGATATTCTCGATGGAAGAGAACACGCTAGAACAGTAATGGATTATTCCGCTGTTGCAGGTGCTTCCTTCACAGAGGCCCAAAAAGATTTGATGAAGACATCTTTGGCTCATGCCAACTGGGATGTTGTTCTTAATTCTTCAGCTCAGAATGCTAGAGCAATAGCTCTTTCTCATGCAAAACCTGCTCCTGTCAATCAGGATGCTGCCTATTTTGCAGGTGAAACTATTCTTGGTGTGAGGGCTAACTTGCCAACATGGGATAACAATGCTAATGCAACTATAAAGCCGCCTTTCGATATTCCTATGTATGAGCCCTATGCTCAGGTTGATGCAAACGGCAATATTCAGCCGCAGACAGATGCTGATCGCGAAACAGGTCTTACCCGCTTCGAGGAAGGCTATGGTGTAGTTCGCAATGTTGGTGTAATTAAGTCCATAGCTGTTAATACCTATGGCTTGCAATTCCCACACGGGCTTTATGTTCTTCTTAAAGACCAGAACAACGTAACCCGCCGCTATTTCATGGGATACTTGAATTTTGATGGTTGGAAGCAGTTGGTATGGAACAATCCTGACTATCTTACAAATGTTCGCGCAAGGGAAATTCGTGTCTATCCTGTTTATCCCAACTCGTTGCCTTCTGTGGCATTTGCAGGTTTCTTGGTTACCCGCGATGCTGCGCATGACGGTGGAGACTTTGTAGGTTACTTCAAGGATGTAAAAATCATCTATGACAGGGCTGTTATTGATACTCTTAGAGACATTGAGCATGAGGATCTGTGGGGCATTCAAACAGATCGTGAAAATGCCCGCAGGCTCGTTGAAATTAGCAGTTTTGGTCATGATCAAGTTAACCGCTTCCTTGAAAGAGAAAAGATGGCTGCTGAGGATGAAGTATACACAGGCGAGCCTGGCTCAGGTCCTGGCGGATCTACATACTAACAGCTGATAAGTTTATTTATTAAAAAGGTAGCCCTCTAGGGCTACCTTTTTTTTTGCTTTCATTTTAATTACGCTTTACTTCCTTTATCGTACCATGTACTTTGCTTGCTACTATAAAACTAGCCAAAACCGCTGTAAGTGAATCTATTAAGCTTGCAGCAGAACAGATAAAAAAGGCCGCAGGTCTTAAGATAAGGTAATTTTCTTCTAAGCCGCGTCCGTACATGGCGCAAACCGTAGCAAGTAGAATATAAGGACCTCCTGCAGTGAAACGCCCAAGCAAAAGGGAAAGCAGAGAACAGATGCCTATTAGCCACATGATATCAAAAAAGGCAATGCCAATGCTTGAATAGGAATTTAAGATAACGATAAAGCTTGCGCTTGCAGTTAGGGCGCTACCAGGCCGGGAAAACACAGAAAACACCGCTGGAACAACAGCAGCGATCCGCCTGCGAATCATCAGGTTTTCATGTACATTACGAATAATCACAGCAAGCGTCATGTTGGCATCGCCTGAAAAAAAAGCTGCAATCACTGATGCAATTGAAGCATATAGAATTTTATATGGATTTTTTATTTTGCACACAAGCTTAAGCGATATAGGATAAAGAACAAGCGCAATAAAAATGACATTCCCCAACAAAATTACAATGAAGTTTGTAAAAATGCCAAGCGCAATCATTTTGCGGTATTGCAAAAACCAATGCACAGATACAGCAATCATTCCTACAGAAACTATCTCAACAAAAAAGCGCGTAACCGTGTATATAACTTTCGAGAATGAATCGAAAAAGGCAACAACAGGTTTTGCTGTAATTTTATCCGTAGCGCACGCAAGACCAATAATGCTTGAAAAAATACAAAGAGGCAAAATAAATGCGCTATCTTGAAAGACTTCAAAGGCTGAAGCTGGAAAAAGACTCATGATGCTCATCCATATGCCTATGCCCTGCACAGCGCCATTCCCTTCAATAAGCACTGGAATGCGTGAAGGAGCAAAGATTAAAACACTAACAGCCCCTGTTATGGCGCACAAAATAGCTGCCCCAGCTATTATTAGCGCGGAAAGCCTTGCGGTTTTAATTAGGACGCGCATTTCTTTCAATTTATAGATTGCAATGGCAAAACTAAAAAAAAGAAGAGGATAAAGCGCGTATCGCCCGGCATTGATTACAAACCGGCATGCTTTTTCAAAAAACGCTTCCATTTCTTGGTTTTCGCTAGGCAGAAAAAAAGACAAAAGAAGCCCGAGTACAGCCGCTAAAAGGTATTTTATCCAGATTTTCATAAGTTACGAGAATACAACGCTTAAACTGCATAAGTCAACGCAAGCATGGAGCTGCATTTCCTTGCCGCACTTGAAATAGAGTGGTTAAAAGGCTAAAATGCCAAGCTATGAATATACTTATTGTAGACAGCAGAATGTCTACAGCGTCCCTGCTTGCCGAAGAGCTTAGCTCGCGCAATGTCTCTGTAACCTTAGCAGTTTCAGTTAGCAGCTTTGAAGCTTCGCCTGAAGCTAGTCAAGAAACCGGCAAGTATTCTAACTTGCAAAAAATTTCTTGGAATCCCTTTTCTTGGCTTTCTTCAGATTCCCTCATACATGAAGCTTCCGATAAGTCAGCGCTTGATGCCCTTGTTCTTCTCTTTGACTTAGAAGCTTTTGCGCCATTTTTTTCAGGGCTTTCATATATAGATATTTTCTTGTACTCTGTGGGTGCCTTCCAGATGCTTACATCATCTACGCTTAAAAGATTTCAAGCAAAAAAGGGAGGGCGCATTGTATTTATGCTTGCAAGCAGGGGGAACCGAGCAAAGCCCTTTGCGCTTGAAGGAATGCAGTATATCGCAGCGTCTTCAGCTGAAGCCGCCTTTGAACGTTTTGCAGAAGAAACTTCTCTTATTTTTTCTAATGCAGAAAACAGCGTAATTGACACTGTTTTAATTAAGTCAGAATTTGATGATGAAGCCTTTGTCTCTTGGGCTGCAGACTGCATTCTAGGGAACAATGCAAAGCAAGCTAAGGCATCAGGCAAGTGGCTTTTGCGCAACAAGGCTAGTGGCGTAAGCTCTATTTTCCAACGCAAAACTTAGAAAAAACTTCATCTAAAATATCTGCACTAGCAGTTTCCCCTGTTACTTCTCCAAGAGCATGGAGCGCATCGTCCAAGTCTTGTGCTACCACATCAAGCGGAAAGCCGTTTTCAGCATTTGCCACAGCTGCTTGCAAAAACATCCTAGCGCTTTTTGCAGCCTCTTTTTGCCGCAAGCTTCCAAGGGATACTTCAATTGCAAAGCTTTCTGTCCTAGAAAGAAATTCTTGGTGCACTCTTTGCACAAGCTCCTTAAGTCCATCCCCTGTTTTTGCGCTTAAATGAAAAACGCCTTTTATAGCATCATTATTCAAAGTGCTTGCAAAATCTTCATCTTTTGGCTCCAGGTTAGAAATATCCGTCTTATTCCAAACAACAAAGATAGGAGTTTTTTTGTCCTTTAGCGCGGCTTCGGTAAAAAACTCATCATCTTCCCTTGAAAATCCTATAGTAGAGTCAACAACATACAAAATAGCATCTGCGCCTTCAATAAGGTTGCGGGAACGGCAAATGCCTTCCGCTTCTATAGGATTTTTAGCCTCCCGCAAGCCTGCTGTGTCAAAAAGGCGCACAGGAATGCCTAAAAAGCTAAGCGATGCTTCAATCCAGTCACGCGTTGTGCCGTGAATGTCAGAAACTATTGAACGCTCCTCTTTTAGCAAAAAATTAAAAAGACTTGACTTGCCAGCATTTGTAGCCCCTGCAATCACTATCTCAATGCCGTTTTGGTAAAGCTTTTCCGCTGCCCACGTTTGCTCAAGGGCTTCAAGATCGTGTGCCGCGCTTTTTATAAGGCTTGAATTAAAGGCCCCCTTTACAGTGTCTTCATCTTCCGGGTACTCTATCTCCACAGCTAGCGCGGCAGCGGCTTCAAGCACCTTGGCACTAATTAAAGCAAATGCCCTTGCGACGCTTCCTGCAAGGCGCAAGGAAGCTTTTTTTTGCGCTTCAGCTGTTTTTGCAAAAATGATTTCAGATATAGCTTCTGCCCTAGTCAAGTCAGTTTTTCCGTTTATAAACGCCCGCATAGAAAACTCACCCGCAAGGGCTTGCCGAAATCCTCCTTCCATAAAGGCTAAAAAAACCGCTCTAACAACAGCGGGCCCCCCATGGCATATCACTTCCACAGCGTCTTCGCCTGTAAACCCGTGAGGTGCGCGGTAAATGGCTACCACAACCTCATCTATGGCTTTAAGGCTTTTGGGTTCTAAAATCCAGCCATGTACAAGGGTGTGCGTTTTTGCGCTTAAAAGGGCCTTTGGCCTTGAAAAAAAGCCGCTAAGGCTTTCTATTGACCCATCCCCAGAAGCGCGAATAATGCCAAGCGCTGAAGGCTGCAAGGCTGTAGCGATAGCCGCTATTCTTTCGCCTTCATTTTTTTTGAATTTTTCCATAGAATTATAACTATAGCACAATAAAAAAATCCTGTTAAAGGATTGAAAGCTTCTCAAGTATGGCGATTCCTAAAGGAAAATTCAGATTATTCTACAGTAGCGTTTCTTGCGGGTACTACTTGGGGAAACGGGAAAGCGAAAGCTTTAGAATTTACACAGAAAGAGAACAGTGTGGCTTTAACAGCATAACGCTTAAGCATTTTTAAAGGAGAGGCGGCTTCGTAGAATACGGAATAACCGAAAACGATACACTAACGCTACAATAGTGTATCTTACCGCCCGCCGCCTAAATGTGCTACAATCCTCGCCAATGCGTGAAGTTGTTTTTTACCCTGACGACGAGGCGGCGTTTAACTTTATAGGCTGCGATGGGAATGGCGTGTCCTTCCTGCCTGAAGGCAAAGATGAGTACTACTTGCGGAATGAGCAAATTGCCGCCAAGGGCTACAAGTGGCGCGCCCTTACAGCGCAAGAGATTGTAGCGCTTGAGGCTAACGGAAACCGATGCTCAAGGTGGGATCTTGTGCTTGTGGAAGACCCATTTGACACATCAGTTATACACAATAACCTTTTTGCAGGCCTTGTGCGCATTGGCGCGTGCAGGCGCGGCAGCCTCTCTTACCATGACTTTATTGTGCCCACTGGCATTACTAACTCCCGCATATACGCTTGCGACATAGGGCGCACATGTGCAGTGCACGAAGTTTTGTGTCTTTCGCGCTACATTATTGGAGACTCCGCCATCCTTTGCAAGATTGACGAGATGGTAACAACGAACCACGCTAAGTTCGGCGAGGGCATTATAAAGGAAGGAGAGGATGAAAGCGTGCGCGTATGCATTGACCCTGTAAATGAGGCGGGAGGGCGCTCCATTCTTCCTTTTGAGTCGATGATTTGCGCGGATGCCTATCTTTGGGCAATGTACCGCGATGACACGGCCTTAATGAAAAGGCTAAAGGAAATAACGCAAAACTCCGCCGACGCGAAGCGCGGCTGGTACGGCACAGTTGGGGACTATTCCGTCATTAAAAGCTGCCAGGTTATAAAGGACGTAAAGACAGGAAGCGGCGTTTACATCAAGGGCGCGAACAAGCTAAAAAACCTCACCATAAAGTCGAGCATGGGGAACACTTCGCAGATTGGCGAGGGCGTCGAGCTTGTAAACGGGATTGTTGGGTACGGATGCCACGTGTTTTACGGCGTGAAGGCTGTGCGCTTTGTGCTGGGCGACAACTCAAGCCTTAAGTACGGTGCAAGGCTTATCAACTCAATGCTTGGCGACAACTCCACCGTTTCTTGCTGCGAGGTGCTGAATAACCTTGTCTTTCCGTTCCACGAGCAACATCACAACAACTCTTTCTTGATAGCCTCCCTTGTGATGGGGCAGTCGAACATGGCGGCGGGAGCTACCGTTGGTTCAAACCACAACAGCCGCGGCAACGACGGCGAGATTATCGCAGGGCGCGGCTTTTGGCCAGGCCTTTCGTCCACCTTAAAACATCACTGCCGCTTTGCCTCCTTTACGCTGCTAACAAAGGGGAGCTACCCCGCCGAGCTCAACATAACGCTTCCCTTTAGCATGGTGCTTGAAAACCGAAAACTAGATCATCTTGAAGTGATGCCAGCCTATTGGTGGATGTACAACATGTACGCTCTTGAACGAAATAGCTGGAAATACAAGGCGCGTGACAAGCGAAAGGCTCCTGTGCAGTACATTGAAAGCGACTATCTTGCCCCCGACACAGTGAAAGAAATACTTGAAGGCATGCGCCTGCTAGAACTCTGGACGGGCAAGGCGTGGTTTAAAGCTAAGGAAGAGCGCAGCGCGGGTAATATAGATGAAAGTCGCACTTCCCTTCCCTCTGATGAGGAGTGCGCTGACAAGGGGCGGGAACTGCTTTCTTCTTATCCAGATGAAATCTCGAGCCTTTTTGTTTTAGGTGAGATGATGGAGCGTGCTAAGCGCCCCGTGCGCATTCTAAGGCCCGCTGAAGGATGGAAGGCTTATCGCGAAATGCTCACTTTTTACGGCGTTAAAACTATCGTGGAATACTTAGCCAAGTACGGCATTCGCTATGAGCATTTCGCGGCACAGTGCCCGCATAAAATCAGCCTAAACTGGGTGAACATGGGCGGCCAACTTGTACCAGAAGAAAAGGTTAATACCTTGCGTGCAAGCATAAGGCGGGGGATCATCTCAAGCTGGCAAGAGATACATGCGCAATACGACGCGTGGCAAGCGGAGTACCCCAAGGACAAGGTGGAAAACGCCTACGCTGTTTTGCGCATTATTACGAGGGATGAGCAGGTCTCCGCCCAACGTTGGAACGCCCTCCTTGACGAGGCAAAGCGCATCCGCATTTACATTGAAGAGCAAGTATTCTTCACCAAAAGGAAGGATTACGACAATCCCTACAGAATGATAACCTACAGGAATAAAGATGAGCGCGATGCCGTGCTTGGCAAGCTAGAGGACAATCCCTTTATTGCCGCCGCCAAGGAGGAAACCGCTAGATTTTTTGCTATAGCAGATGCTGCAAAGATTTAAGAACAGCTGCGCATCGCGCTAAGCAAAAGTGCATCTAGCAGCATCAATCTTATTTTGCTAATTTTTTATAAGCCCTTATTGCTGCTTAGCAAAAGCTAAATTTATGCGCTACACACTCAAGTTTTTCCTGCGTACAGAATCCGCATATATTACGGCATTTCCTTCTGTGTGGGCTGTGGGGTTAGCATCGCTTATGTCGCAGCCCGCCCGCACAAGCTACAGCTAGCACCGCCTGCTCTTTAGAACAAAGCCCTAAAAGAAAAGCGCGCCACGATTCACCATAAATCTGATAGAAGCTTTCTTGTAAGCGTCAATCAGCAGCAGGGATTATAGTGGATTTACGTTGTTTAGTCTAAGAAGCTGTTCCAATAAAGGAAAACTGAGTATACTATGTATGCATGATAATAAAAAATGGGCGAAAAGCTTATCCGTCAGATTTGACTGACAGCCAGCGGTAGCTGATTGCGCCTCTATTTCCGCCTGCTGGCAATAAAAGCAAGTGGTAGAAGCGGGAGCTTGTTGACGCCGTGCTGTACCTTGTCAACAACGGATGCAAGTGGCGCAATCTTCCGCATGATT
>CAYYCW010000015.1:0-17386 GCA_964470435.1 uncultured Treponemataceae bacterium | reverse complement strand
GCACGCCCGTAATGCTTGAAAGCAGCTTGCTGGACTTGTATATTTCGCGGGTGTTGATGCCCGTATCGCAGCCGTAAAAGTCGCGGCGGGTTTTAAGGGCCATTACAATTTCTTCAAGGCTTGCGTTTCCCGCGCGTTCGCCAATGCCGTTTACCGTGCACTCAATTTGGTCAGCGCCCGCCCGAATGCAGGCAAGGCTATTCGCAACGGCAAGGCCTAAGTCGTCGTGACAATGCGCGGAAAGCTCAGCGTTTTCCATGCCGCGAACGTTCTTTTTTAGATAAGAAAAGAGCTCGAAAATCTCGCCTGGTGTGGTATAGCCTACAGTGTCGGGAACGTTTACAACGTTCGAGCCCGCCTCTATTGCAACGCTTAAAGCTTCCGCTAAAAACTCGCGCTCTGAGCGGCAGGCATCTTCCGCTGAAAATTCGATGTCCGCGCAAAGGCTTTTCGCGTAAGCTACGTTTTCCCTAATGCTTGCTAAAACTTCCTCGCGGCTCATCTTAAGCTTGTACTGCATGTGGATGTCGCTTGTGGCGATAAAGACATGAATGCGCGGATGCGCTGCCTCCTTTATAGCGTCCCACGCTGTGTCTATGTCTCCTTTAGAGCAGCGAGCAAGGCTTGCAACCGTGCAGTTCTTTACAGCTGAAGCTATCGCTTGAACGCTTTTGAAGTCCATTGGGGAAGCGATTGCAAAGCCCGCCTCTATCACGTCAACGCCTAGCTTGTCTAGCTGCATGGCCATTTCAATCTTCTCTGAAATGTTCATGCTACAGCCAGGCGACTGCTCGCCGTCGCGCAACGTTGTGTCGAAAATCTTTATCCTTCTTGTTTGCATTTAGCGCCTCCTTCTTAGTAAGTTCAATGATACTGAATCTATCTATAATTCTACTAAATTATAGATAGATTTTAAGCCTAAGGGATTTCTAAATCGTTGCGGCTAGGTTTCTAAGGTAGAGATCAGTTGTTACAAGGGCTGCCATAGCCTCTACAACGGGGACAATGCGCGGGCAAATGCAAGCGTCGTGCCTGCCTGCAATCTCAATCTCTGTTTGTTTGCCCGCCTCAGTAGCGGTTTGCTGTTTTAACGCGATGGAAGGGACAGGCTTTACCGCAAGCTTAAAGGCAATCTCTTGCCCTGTGGAAATGCCTCCAAGCGTGCCGCCCGCGTTGTTAGAGCCAAAAGAGAATGCACCGTCCTTTGCAAAAATAGGATCGTTGCACTCCGCGCCCGTAAGTGCCGCCGACGCAAAGCCTGCTCCAAACTCTATTGCCTTAACCGCACCAATGGAAAGCATAGCGTGCGCGAGCAAAGCTTCAAACTTGTCAAAGACAGGTTCGCCCAGTCCTGTGGGCACGGCGCCAAAAATGCGCGCGGCTACAATACCGCCTGCGGAATTGCCTTCAGCTCTAAGCTTTTCTATAGTTTTAAGCATCTTTTCTGCTGCAGCCTTGTCCGGCGCGCGCATGGGGTTAGCTTCAATTTGTGCCTCATCCCACGCGGAGCACTTAACGCCTGCAGCCTCTTCTGTCCACGCTTTAAACTGAACGCCGTGTTGCGCCATAAGCGCCTTTGCTACAGCGCCGGCTGCTACCCTTGCTGCAGTTTCCCTGCCGCTTGCCCTGCCGCCACCCCTGTGGTCGCGAACGCCGTACTTTCTAAAGTAGGTAAAGTCAGCGTGTCCTGGCCTAAAAACGCCTTCAAGGGCAGAGTAGTCTTGCGACCTTTGCGAAGCGTTTCTTATAAGAATACAAATAGGAGCTCCTGTTGTTTTTCCCTTGAACACGCCTGAAAGGAGTTCTGCCATATCTTCTTCCTTGCGGGGCGTTGAAGCCGCACTGCTTGAATTAGGCTTTCTTCGGTCAAGGTCATGTTGTATAAGCTCTTCGCTAAGGGCAAGGCCTGCAGGGCAGCCGTCAATTACAACGCCTAAGGCTGCTCCATGGCTTTCGCCAAATGTGGTTATTCTAAATGCTGCACCGAAGGTATTCCCAGCCATAGCCAAAGCCCGTAAAAAATTTAATCGCCCTTCCTTTTACTCAAAGTCATCTTCGTCATCATAATCATCTTCGTCGTCAAAGTCTTCATCGACATCATAGTCATCTTCATCGTCATAGTCATCTTCGTCATCAAACTCGTCCTCGTCGTCAAAGTCATCTTCATCGTCAAAGGCGTCTTCGTCATCAAACTCGTCAAAGTCATCTTCATCGTCATCATAGTCATCGTATGAATCGTCAAACATATACGCGTAAGAAAAAAGCCTTTCTTTTAGATTGAGCTCTGCAAACATTTTCCGCACCCTGCTTTAATAGATTTGACCTGGCATCTTAACAGGTCGCTGTTTTCAAGATTAAAGAGTGATATAAATTCTGTCAACATATATATTTTTTTTTGCTTTTTTGATACTCATTTATTCACTGTGAAAAAAGTTAGCGTTGATGCGCCGTGTAAAATCAACATTCACCTTGACGTAAAAGAAAGACGTGCTGATGGCTACCACAATATAGAAAGCATTTTCCAGCTCATCTCCCTTTGCGACACTCTCATCGCCACTAAAATTGAAGAGGATGAGTGCTGCGTTATCTGCCGAGAGATGATTCTTCCCGCCGACAACACAATAGCGCGCGCCTTTAACATCTTTAAGAAACAAACAGGGATTAAAGGCGGGGCATTTTTTGAGCTTGTAAAGCGCGTTCCAAGCGGGGCTGGACTTGGCGGCGGCTCATCAGACGGGGCAGCAGCGCTTCGCGCCCTTGACGCCCTTTACGGCACTCACCTTTCTACAAATGAAATGGAAAAGATTGCCCTTAAAATTGGAAGTGACTGCCCCTTTTTTATACGCGGTGGCGCGGCCCTTGTTTCAGGGCGCGGGGAAAAGCTTTTCCGCTTTAGCAAGGCTCAAAGGCTCTTTGGAGTCCTGATTTGGCCTTCTATAAGCTGCCCAACAAAGGAAGCCTACGCGCTCCTTGACCTATCTCGCGCTAGCTCGCCCGTCAGTCAGGCAAGCGGCGAAAGCGCGGCAGAAGATGCTGAAATCATGCTCTCCCGCTACCTTAAAGCGCCTAATGAGTGGCGCTTTTTCAATAGCTTTGAAGATATGCTGTCTAAAAAGTATCCTCCTATTAAAAAGGCGCTGCACGACATTAGGAAAACGGGAGTGGATTTTGCCAGCATTACAGGCTCAGGCTCTTCAGTCTTTGGCATTTTTGATAATGAGCGCAAGGCGGATAATGCCCTAGCCGCCCTTTCTTGCGCTTGGCAAAGATGTTACAAATTCTTTTTTCTTGATTTTTCCCCCAACCTGCAATAAAATAGAACGCAAGGAGGAGCCTGCAATGGAGCTTACCGACATCAGAATAAAGAAGGTTTCCGATGAGGGAAACCTCAAAGCCTATGTTACCATTACATTTGACAACTGCTTTGTTGTGCACAACGTAAAGGTAATAGAAGGAAAGCAAGGCCTTTTTATCGCAATGCCAAGCAAGAGAGTTGGCTCAGGCGAGTATAAAGATATTGCTCATCCTATATGTATTGACTTTAGGCAAAAAATACAGGATAAAATACTTGCTGAATATAAAAACTCTGATGCTCAAGAAGGCTCATCGCCTTAAGGCATTTTGATAACAGTTTTTTCTTTTTGCTAGTAGTTTTTCTAGATTTTTGGGACGTCGACAAGTGGTAAGTCAACGGGTTTTGATCCCGTCATTCCGCAGGTTCGAATCCTGCCGTCCCAGTATCCTTTTGTTATACCTTTAATTATATCCAAAAGCCCTGTTCCCCAAGTATTGAGCTTTTGCGCGGGGTTATTAACCTTTATGCTATTTAGCGCGAATTTATTTGCGGCAAGCTCATCTCTTCCCGCAAAAATGCGCTATAATTGCTGCAATATTATACAACGCTTGAGGTGAGGAAACGCGCGCATAATTTGGGAACAGCTTTTAAGAGCCAAGCCGCCGTTGTAACCCTGAGCGCGAGGTTTTCATTTTAAGTTAATAGGCAATATTATTGCCGTTATCCAGGAGTGTCAGATAAGTGAACATGAAGTTTTTTACCATTATAAACCAAAATCCCGTTTTTATTCTTTTTTGCGCACTTTTTTGCTTTTCACTTAGCTTTTGTTCAGCAGAAGCAAGGGCGGCCAGCCCCCTTACAGGGGCAGGCACTGCAGAAAGGCAAGTTGCGCAACTTTCTTCCCCCGCGCCGGAAATTCCGCGTGAGGCTAAGACCTTCCTTGAAGCGCTTCAAGGCGCAAACCGCGCTGTTGCAACGGCTGTCCTTCCTGCGGTTGTAACGCTTGACGTCCGCGAAACACGCACTGTCCAAGGCTCCCCCTTGAACGGCTTTCCTTGGTTCTTTTTTGGAAGACCACGCGGCGGGGAAGGCGAGGACGCGCCTGGTAGGTCTCGTGAATACGAAGCTGAGGGCTTAGGATCCGGCGTGATTATACGCCGAGCTGGTGACACCTACTATCTTCTTACTAACCACCACGTGGCGGGGAGCGCTACTAAAATTAGCGTAAAACTCCACGACGGCAGGGAATTTGAAGGCAAGCTCGTAGGCGGGGATGAGCGCAAGGACATAGCTCTTGTCTCCTTTGAATCGAGTGATTCAGCTATCACTGTAGCTCCTATTGGGGATTCTGACTCTGTGCAGCCTGGTGACATTGTATTCGCTGTAGGCTCTCCCTTGGGCTATGTTTCCACATTGACGCAAGGCGTTGTAAGCGCTGTTGGTAGAAACGGCGGGCCTGGCGGCAACATCAACGACTTTATACAAACTGACGCCGCCATCAATCAGGGAAACTCAGGTGGGCCCCTAGTAAACATACAAGGCGAGGTTATTGGCATTAACTCGTGGATTGCCTCATCTTCTGGAGGCTCGCAGGGACTAGCCTTTTCAATTCCGATTAACAATGTAAAAAGCGCCATTGACGACTTTATTTCAGGCGGCAAAATCATTTACGGCTGGCTAGGCGTGCAGCTCCTGCAAGCTGACAGGGAAATCCTTTCAGCGCTTGGGCTTGAGGGCACAACGGGGGCTCTTGCATCGCAGGTGTTCATAGGCTCGCCTGCGGACAAGGGCGGCTTTCTTCCAGGCGACTACGTTACAGCCCTTAACGGCAATGCTGTGCGCTCCGTTGACCAGCTTGTGCGCGATGTTGGCGACCTTAAAAGCGGGCAAACCGCCACCTTTGCTGTTATGCGCTCAGGGCGTGCAATGAACCTCACAGTAAAGATTGATGAAAGGGATGAGGAGCTAGTCTCTGATTCAAGCAAGCTTTGGCCAGGCTTTATGCCATATGAGATTACAGAAAATTTGCGCAGGCGCTTTAATATTGCCGAAAATCAAAAAGGCATTCTTGTAACCAACGTTATGGCAAAAAGCCCAGCAGCTGTTATGGGCTTGCAGTCAGGCGACATTATCGTAAAGGTGAACGACAGGAACGTTTCAAGCTTAAGTGAGTTTTATTCAAGGATGGCCGCCCTGCCTTCAGGCGAAATATGGTTTAGCGTAATGCGTGAGGGGCATGAGCTTTCTACAATTCGCTACAGGAGGTAAGGCGATATTAGCGAAATTGCTATAAGGATACTTGCAGCTTTTGTAGCCGGGCTTTTGCTCGGCCTTGAGCGGCAGTTTCACCGCCAGCCTGCAGGACTAAAAACCGTTATTTTAATTTGCGAAAGTTCTTCACTCATCATGATTGTCTCCCTAGCGCTTGGCGGTGCTTTTTCAGCAAGCGAAAGCAGCTACCCACCTGCTGACCCTTCGCGCATTGCCTCGCAGGTTGTTTCAGGCATAGGCTTTCTTGGCGCGGGCGCGATTATTAGGCAGGGGCTTAACATAAAGGGGCTTACAACAGCGGCTACAATTTGGCTTTCGGCTGCCGTAGGCCTAGCATGCGGCGCGGGCGAGTTTTTTCCCGCTGCAGTCGCGCTTTTAATTGCACTGTGCACGCTCATTATAATGGAAAAAATAGAGGAGAAAATATTTCCCGCCAAGAAAATAAAAACCTTGAATCTAATCTGCGAGCGGGAAACGTTCAACCTGGCAAAAATTCAAGACATTCTTAGCGAAAACAAAGTTATTGTAGACAATGTGGACATGTCTGTGGCAAAGGGCTCCAGCCGCATTAAAGTATTTTTTCAAATACACATTCCTAACTTTCTTGACACTGCAGCCTTTTGTGCAACGCTTGAGCAAACCGCCTTTGTTGCTAAAATTGAGCTTACCTCAAGCGAAAAGCTAAGATAAAAGATTACACTATGGTGCAATAGCATTTTGTTCTTCTTTAGTAAGCGGCCTTAAAATAAAGACAGATGTTTCCCCTGTTACAACAGTTTTATGTGTGCCATCCGACCTGTATTCATCTAATAGCTGCACAATAGGGTGCTTTGGGTCTTCAGGGTTAATGTCCGTTACTTGGCCTCTCTTTCCATCAGATAAAAGCACGTACAGCCCTATCGGGTAAAGCGAAATGGAAAGCAGCAAGGCACGTATAATTTTAGGGTCATAGCGATGGCCTGTATTTTTCATAATCTCTATCATTCCGCTGTGGGCATCTAGTGCTTCTTCCTTAAACGGGCGACTTGATATTGAGGCCTCGTATGAGCAAGCAACTGAAATAATCTTTGCGTACATTGAAATACGGTCTTTGTCAAGATTGCGCGGATAACCGCTTCCATCTTCCCGCTCATGATGCTCAAGGGCTCCAAGGCATACGTTTAGCGGAAAAGATGCTTCGCGCAAAATATTGTAGGAAAGAACAGGATGTGTAAAAATCGCTTTTTTTTCCTGCTCTGAAAGAGGGCTGGAGCTAGAAAAAAACGTTTTTGGAAAAGTTACCATGCCTATTTCATGCAGCAAGCATGAAACGCTAAGCTCTATCAATCTATGCTGAGGAAGACTAAGCTGCATTCCAATTGCTATTGCAAAAACGGTTGAACGCAGCGAATGCTCTGCAATGTATGTGCTGCCTTCCGTCTTACGTAACCCTATAGTTTGCAGACGAATAACAAAGCGCATATTAGCGCGCACAAATAAGCAAAAGTCCCTCATTTTCTCGTTAATGTCTTCAGGATAAAGCGTTTTCGTGATCGCGTATTTTTTGTACACGTTTCTTGTATAATCAAGATAAGCTTCATACTCTTGCCTTGCTGTTTCAAGCTCTTTATCACGCGCGGCTAATGTTTTTTGCTTTTTTCCCTCGCTTTCCAAGCTAGAATATGAATCGTTAAGCCCTGCCTCTTCTAGTATAGCGTCAATTTCATCACTTGATGGAGTTCTAGTTGAGCTGCTTTCGGATTCTTCAAAAAAGGGCGAATTGTCAATAATCTCGCCTTCTGAAGTAACCTCGTCAAATCCCCACTCTCGAAGCTGAGTTTTAAGGCTTGCTGTAATTTTAACACCTGCAGGGCATACTATAAACTTTTTGTCTATTATGGCATCTTTTTCAAAAAATTTATTTTCAGGCAAGTCAGCCACGCGAAAGGTATTCATTTATCCTCCAAAGAAGAGTAAACTATATAACAAAACTTGAGTAATTGCCATGAAGTTAAAGCCACTGTTTATACTCTTGAATATCGTCCTGATTGCAGCCGTTGTGCTGTGTTTTTTTTCTATTTTTTCAACATCTACAATATCCCTGTTCGCAAACAATGGTTCAAGTGCACTTTCGCTAGGCTTTTTAGTGTCCAGCATAATATGTCTTGTTATCCTTGTACTTCTTATAATAGCTGATGTCTTCTTTATATTCAACTCAAAGATGTTTGAGTGTATTATGGAAGAAAACTGGCAAGAGCTTGCTATATTTTTTGAGCATAAAATGCTTGAAAAGGGGCGTTTTTCAAAATACGGAACAGCGCTTTTTATAAATGTGCTTGTCATGCTATCTGACTATACAACGCTATGCAAGCTTTTTGAAAAGCTTAAAAATGAAAAGCTAGCGCTATATAAGCTATTCGCTCCTGACTTTATAGCAGCGTCACTCGTTTTTGCCAACATAAGCGAAACTGCATCATTTATTTCTTCCTTTTTAAAAGAAGATAATCTACTCAAACCAAAAGAAAGGAATTGGGTTAAGCTTTACTCTGCCTTTATAGCATACCGCAATGGAAAATATAAGCCTGCTTCAAAAGAATTTGCCTCCCTTGCCCTTTCTTCAGGCGAACCTATTGTCTATGCAGTTTCAGGCTATTTTTGCGCAAAGCTTATTCCTGCAAAGACATTTGGCGTTATGGTTTCAGAAGAGGAGCTTTTTAATGCCGCAAGCGTTGCCAGAAAAAAAATACAGCGCTCCTTTTCCCACAAGCGCTGGGAAGACTATTGCGTTAAAATGCGAAAAAAGGTTAGAATCGCTGTAATATTCAAAACTATTGAGTTAACAGCTAACTGGATTTTTAATGAATAAAAACAAAGGAGCCTTTGTAAGGCCCCTTTGTCCTGCGCACTGCACAAGCGCAATTTGTGTCTTTCAAAAAACGGCGTCTGGATGTCTGAAACCACCGTTAATCTCCATCCACGATTAGACTATCGGAATACTAGGTTTTTTCCTTTAGAAAAAAATAGAAAAAAAACTAAAGTATTTTAAGCATATTTTCTTACGCGCTGGAAATTGCTTGCGAAAAGCGAGTCGCAGCGATTTTTCTCCTATCCTACGAGAATAGATCCATCTACCGGGCGACATTTTAGCTTAATCTTGCATATATGCCCGCTTGTAATTAAAGGATAGCTTGGGTGTTTTACAGGCGTGTATCGTTTTGAGCTAAAAACCTTTATTGCTGCTGCAGAATGCGGAAGCTTTAACTCAGCTTCTGAAAGGGCTTTTATTTCCCCTACGGCGATTATGAAGCAAATAAATCAGCTTGAAGGCCAGCTGGGCTTAAAACTTTTTAACCGCACAAACCATGGCCTTCAGCTTACAGCTGTTGGAAAGATTTTCCTAAAGGAAGCTTATTACATTGTTTCCTACTGCGATGGCGTTGTAAAGAGGCTGCAAGACCTTCAAGGCTCTGCCCCGCGCGTAATTCGCGTTGGCACTTCAATGCTTAACCCCTGTAAGCCGTTTATGGACTTGTGGAATAAGGTGGCAGACTCTTTCCCCCAAATGAAGATCCAGGTTATTCCCTTTGAAGACACCGCGCGCGGCATATCCGATGTCATAGCGCAAATTGGCTCAAGTTTCGACTTTATTGTGGGACCAATGAACTCCCTAAACTGGTTTAACATGGTGGACTTTTTGCAGCTTGGAACATACAAGAAGATGATAGCTGTTCCTGCTTCAGATCCGCTTGCGAACAAGGCAGAGCTAAGCCTTGAAGACTTGCACGGGCGCATGATGGCAATGCTAAGCAGGGGAGATTCTCCTGTAAATGACAATATAAGGGATTTTCTTGAAAAGGAGCACCCAGAAATCTCCCTTTTGGACATGGGCGACCATTACGACATTTCTGTCTTTAACTGGTGTGCGGAAAACGACATTCTTCTATTGAACATGGAATGCTGGAAGGATATTCATCCTGCCCTTGTAACGTTGCCTGTGCGCTGGGATTTTGCCCTTCCCTATGGGCTTTTATACTCTAAAAAGCCTTCTTGCGACGCTCTTGTTTTTCTTGAAGCGCTAAAGGCTACTTTAGAGATTGACGACTTGCAAAAAGAGGCAACTTTAGTTTAAGCACTTTTTGTGCTATAATCTAAAGTTAGGGTATGGTTCAGTTTGCGCAGCGGTTAAGGTACGCCAAAAAAGAAATTTTTGTCTTTCTTTTGATTATGGCAGTACTTTTAGCTTCTCTTGTGCCTGTGAATAGGCATATTCGCAATGTGTTTGCCTCTTTTGAAAGCATGTTGCGCGAAACTATTAGAAATGAGGCAGGCCTTGACATTTCGTTTGATTCTGCTTCCTTGGGCATTTTAAGGAATTTAACCTTTAGAAACGTAACTGTTTCAAACGCAAGCAACGGGGCAGAAATTTTTAAGGCTGGGCGAGTTTCACTTTCTGTAAGGCTTTTTAAACTACTTAGAGGGGATTTTTTTAACTCTATTAGAAATATTTCTATTGAAAACGGAAAGATGGAGCTTGAAGCTAGCAATCTACCTTTAAGCCTTTCAGCAAAAGATACTGAGACTACAGCGAAGTCTTTTGCGGAAAGCATTAGGGAGAAAGCTTCCCCTATTGCAAAAAAGCTTTTTGCAAATGCTGCTTCCATTAGCATTAGGAATTTTTCTATACTTTCTGAAATTAAAGACACGGAAATCTCATGCCACATAGATAAAGCGGCTATTGGCATTGACGAGGATAAGCTTTCTGTAAATTCGCTTTTTAGCTTAAACTGGGATTTTAAAAGCATAAACAGCGTTTTAAGTCCATTGGATGCTAAATTTTCTGTTGACGGCGAGCTTTCTTCTGACTTGTCTTCTGCTGTTGCAAGCGTTTTAGTTGAATCCATAGGATTTAGAAATATCTATCTTTCAAAGATAGGTCTTGTGGCAGGCCTTAAAGACAGCGTTCTTTCAATTGCTTCTATGCAAGAAGGCCAGCCTATTTCCCTTTCCGCAACGGTTGACTATTCCAATAAAAGCGCAAGCGTTGACTTTTTATCTGAAAGGTTGCGCTTTTTCCGCTTGATTTCTTCAGGCAACAGAAGCTCCCTTTCAGTACTTGAGAATATGGCGCTTTCTGCAACTGCTTCTCTTGCCTATTCAGAGCAAGAAGGCCTTAAATACATGGCGGAAGGCAGCTTGGATTTTCCCGCAGGCTTTTTAGATACTAGCGGCGGAACCTTTGACTTTGACTTTTCAGGCAACTTAGACCGCGCTGATATTTCATCTTTAACCCTTTTA
Organism: uncultured Treponemataceae bacterium; assembly: GCA_964470435.1. Classification (GTDB taxonomy): domain Bacteria; phylum Spirochaetota; class Spirochaetia; order Treponematales; family Treponemataceae; genus Avitreponema. The sequence continues at coordinate 6,546 of CAYYCW010000015.1, read as the reverse complement.
GGAGATGACTTTGATGCTAGGTATTCAGGTTCCTTTAACATTGAAACCATGCTTGCTGACGGGCTTTTATCTGTAAAAAGGTTTTCTTTATTTGACAGCGCGCTTGAGTTTTCAGGTGATTTTAGTATTTCATCCTTTGGAAAAACGCTTTCTTTAGCTGTTCCCGCTTTAAGCATTAACGGCTCAGCCTTTTACAATGTTACCGGAAGGGCGGATTTTTCTAGTAGCGGGCAATATGAGTTTTCGCTTTCCGCAGACGATCAAACTGGCTCCTTGCTTTCTGAAGGCGTTTTTTTTCTAGGTCCTGATAGCTTTTTGCAAGCGTATGCAGCCTTTGATTCTTTAAGCGTTGAAAACAGTATTAAAGCTATTCCGCGTAATCTTTTAAACGAAGAAGCCTTTGATTTTCTTTCATATGTAGCTTCATCCCTTGCCCTTACTGCAGAAGTTTATGCATCTACAGACTTTGAGCGCTTTGCATACAACAGTCCTAGCCTAACCTTATCCTCTAAAGAAGATGGCGACGTTTATTTTGTTGCTTCAATATCAGGCACCGAATCAGTGCTAGATATTGTAGACATTTCAGCATCTCCTGCAGAAATTCCTATAAATGGAAACATTTACACAGACTTTGAAAGAGATGGAAAATTTCTCTTTGCTTCTGACTTTTCAGTTTCAGGTATTCCCTACAGCCTTTCAGGGTCTTTTGAAGATGGAATAGTTTCAGCGTACGGCGATTATGGGCTATCGTTTTTGCTTCAATTACCTGCCCGCGGCAGGCAAGCAAGAGGTTCTGTGTTTTTCAACGACTTGCCGCTTCAAGTTGGGCCTGCCACTCTTTCCCTTTCGCTTGATGCAAACTTTGCAAAAAGGCGAGGTGGCTTGTGGGGCGGAAACATAAACTCATTTAGCGTAACAGAAACTTCAGGACTTGCCAATTTTAACACTGTCTTTTCTGCTTCAGGCGTGTTTGACAGCTCAAGCATTACACTGAAGAAGGTTTCCCTTTCGGATGAGCTTTCTTCTCTGTCTGGCCTTGCTTCTATTTCCTTTATTAAAGATAGCCTCTCTGATTCTAGCAGGATAGCGCTTAACCTTAGCCTAAGCGACAGCGCGGGCAGCGAAACCATTGCAGCTGAAGGTTTTATTGCGAGCGGCAGAGCAACCGGAACGCGTTTTGAAACCCAAGTTTCCGCGCAGCGCCTTCCCCTTATGCGCTTTGTTAAAGGGCAGCAGGCGGACAATTTTATTTCAGCCAATATTTCCATTACGGGCGCTCCTGACGCAATGCTTGCTTCCGTTAATATTCCTGAATTGTCGGTAAAGGTTGGCAACTCCAACATGAATGCAAGCGTTAGCGCAATGTATAAAGACGATTCTATTATTGTTAGTAATGGCGTTGCCTCTTGGGGAAACTTTCGCGCGTCAGATATTAAGCTTGACTTTTCTACTGCTGACTTAAGCGGCACCTTAGGCGCCATGCTTTCAGGTGTTTTTGCAAGCACTGCGTTTTCACTTAACTTGCAAGGCAATTTTCAAGGAAACACTGCAAACAAGACAGCCTCAAACTGCACCTTTGGTTGGGCAAGCTTTTTAGGGGATGCAGCAAAGAGCTTTTACGCGGATTTTGAGCTTTCCGATATGAAATGGCGGGACATAACCATTGAAAACCCCTTGCTCCTTTCCATTGAGCGGGTACCCGGCATTACTGTAGCCTATGCGGGTAACAATGATGAGTTTAGCGCTCGCTTTCTTGATGGCGGCGATTTCACTATTTCTCTTATAGGAGATCTCCCATTGCAGTTTAAGGCGGATGGAAGCGCTGCTGAAGGAAGCCTCGATGTTGACGTTTCAGACGTTGACGTTGATATGGCGCGCTTTTGGCCAATTTGGGGCTTGGATTTAGTGGAGTTTGTCGGCGGGCATGTTGTAGGAGATTTTCATATTGGAGGGCTTGTAACTGACCCCGATTTTGAAGGCATTTTGAATGCAAATAACATTGTAGTGCGCTCTCCTGATTATTTCCCTACTCCCTTTGACCCGGCATCCTTTTTATTCATAGCAGAGGGAAATGAAATATGGGCGCCTAAGTTTATTGTTACAGGCAATGGTGGCGCACTTGAAGGAGAGACCGTCTTTTATTTTAACCGCTGGATGCTTGAGCAAATAGACCTTTTTGTGCGCAATATCGAAGATAGTCGCACTGCAGCTGTAGTTAACCATAAATATGTGCGCGCGCGAGGCGATATCTTTTGCGATATTATCTTTACGTGGACGCCAGACCTTATGGAAGTTACAGGCGATGCGGGCTTTGAAAACGGGCACTTTGCTATCCTTTTTGAAAACATAGGAGAGGAGCGGGAAGCCCCAGCTTCTTATGATGTCATTGCCGACTTGAATGTTCACATGGGACGAAAAGTTGAATTTCGCTGGCCTTCAGGCACCTTCCCTGTAATGCGCGCCCTTGTCCAGGCAAACGAGCCTTTCCACTATAGTATTGACACAGCTTTAGGCGAGTATTCCTTTAAGGGGACGGGCGCTCTTAAAGGTGGAGATTTTTTCTATTTTAAGAGAAGCTTTTATTTGCGGGACGGAAGTATTACCTTTGATGAAACTCAAGATCAATTTGACCCTGTAATAAGCTTACGCGCTGAGGTAAGGGAAAGGGATGAAAACGGAAGCCCTGTAAGAATAACCATGACCGTAGACAATGACCCATTAAGCTCTTTTAATCCGGTTTTTACATCGGACCCGTTCAAAAACCAGGTTGAAATAATGGAGATTTTAGGCCAAGTTGCAACTGCGGACACAACTACCGATAACCCTTGGCGAGACCTTGCAGTAACGGGAACAGACCTTTTATCGCAACTTGGAGTTTTTCGCCCCGCGGAAAACTTTATCCGCGATAAGCTTAATCTTGATATTTTTTCTATAAGAACACTTATACTTCAAAATGCAGTGTTTGGAACTTCCCTACAAGGAACTAGTGAAACTGACCGCTGGACTGCAGGCAACTTTCTTGACAACACAACTCTTTACCTTGGAAAGTACTTTGGCTCTATATTTTATGTAGATGCCCTATTGCAATTTAGCTATTACGACAGCGCCTATTACCAAGACCGAGTTTACAGGAACACGTTTTTTCCTACGGTTTTCGGGAATCTTTTATTCTTGCCTGAAATAGGCATTGAAGTAGAAACTCCATTCGCTCATATTCGTTGGGGTATAAGTCCGGTACCGAATAACAACAATGTTACCCTATCTTGGAGGTTTGCATACTAAAATGTTTTTGATATACTGCACGACATTGGGAGTTAATCTTGGCTTTTTGTAATCCTAAGCTTTCAGGCTTTAAATTCGCTTTGCTGCCTTTTTTTTGCTTTTTTTTGCTTGTAGGAAGCTTTACTCTTTTCCCGCAGGCAACAAGTAGAAGATCTGCTGCAAGAAGGCTTCCGGACGGCTGGTACCAGAACAAGATAATAGCTGGCATTCCATTTTACGGACTTAAAAGCATAGAGCAGAGAGAGCTAGACGGAGTGTTTTCTTCATATATAGGCAAGCCTTTCACTGATGATCTTTACATGGAAATACTTCAGCGGCTTTATGGGCTCGACTATTTTACAGACATTGTGACGGAAGTCCTCCCCGTAGATTCTTCTCTTAAAGAAATTCTTTTAACCTTTACTGTTACAGAGCGCCCCGTTGTAAGAAGTGTTCTATTTACAGGCAACAAGTCGTTTAGGCCAAGCGTTCTTCTTGAAAGCGTTACTGTAAAGGAAGGCGACATTTACAACGAATCTGCTGTTGCGCTAGATGAGCGCAACTTGCGCAATTTTTATCTTGCTAAGGGATATGACGCTGTTTCAATTAGAAGGGTTATAGACAGAAATGAAGACGACTCTGTTACAGTGCGCTTTATAATTAACGAAGGCCGCCCTACTGTCATTTCAAGCATAACTTTTGAGGGCAATAGACTTGTAAACGAAAGAACGTTGAAGCGTAGAATGACGCTAAAAGAAAAGAAGCTTTTTTCTAGCGGCGCGTTTTCAGAATCTGACCTTGTAAACGACAGGAACGCCATAAGGCTTTATTATGTTGAACAAGGCTATATTGATGCTACTGTAGAAAACGTAATCCGCGAAATTGATACTAAAACAGACCCAGAGCAAAATCGCCTTAAGCTCACGTTTATTATACGTGAGGGAGAGCGCTTTACGTACGGCGGCACAGAAATTGAAGGCAACTATATTTTTTCTTCAGATGCTCTCCTTTCAAATATTAAGCTTAAGCCCGGCGACACTATGAACCTTGTCCGTCTTGAAGAAGGGTTTCAAGCGCTTGCCGATGTATATTACGAAAATGGCTACACTTCAACTATGATTAACACGCGCGAAATCAGAAATCGAAATGCGCGCTCTATTTCATACTTAGTTACAATTACAGAAGGGGAACGTAGTCATATTGAAAATATTATTATTGTAGGGCATTCAAAAACAAAAGAAGAAGTTATACGCAGGGAGATTCTTTTTAAAGAGGGCGACATTTTTTCAAAGACAAAGCTCATGAACACAATAAGAAACCTATATAACTTGCGCTTTTTCTCATCTGTTGCCCCTCAAATTACGCAAGGGTCGGAGCAAAATCTTGTTGACGTTACTATAAACCTTGAAGAGCAGTCTACAGCTTCCTTTCAGTTTGGGCTAACCTTTTCAGGAGTTACAGACTCTGACACTTTCCCAATTTCTGCCTTTATCCAGTGGCAAGACACTAACTTTCTTGGAACGGGACTTAACCTTTCTGCAGGCATAACAGCTTCTACAGACACGCAAAGCATTACGCTGGGTTATACGCAAAACTACTTTTTAGGTACCCCTCTTTCTGTAACATTTTCCTTGTCGGCGGCACACCGTTACCTTTATACTTACCAGGACAATTACGGAACTATCTTTGACGATGACTATGTATATGAATACGGGATTGTCCCTGACCCGTTTGAATCAAGGGAAGAGTACGAAGATGCTGACACCCTTGATGACACATACAGAATGCGCTACGAACAGTGGTCTTTTTCCTTTGCAACATCGACAGGCTACCGCTGGTTTCCGAAAATAGCGCCGTTTACTTTGCGCGGAGGGATTAGATTTGGGCTTGTAAGAAACGAATACGATGAAACGATTTACCGCCCTGCCGATCCTGCTATAAGATTGAGAAACCACAAGTGGACATGGGAAAACTCAATTTGGATTCGTGGCTCCCTTGACGACCGCGACATAAACTATGACCCATCCAAGGGCTGGTTTGTAAGCGAAGAGCTTTCTTATCACGGTCTTTTTCCTGTTATAGAGGCAGACTATTTCTTTAAGTCGCAAACACGCCTTGAAGGCTACCTTACGCTGCTTGATCTTCCAATTACTGATTCTTGGAACCTAAAACTTGTGCTTGCGGGCTTTTCAATGCTTGCCTTCCAAGTTCCTGTTACGAGCAAGAGCATAAGCGAAATAAGCAAACTTTATATTGACGGTATGTTCCACGGGCGCGGCTGGACAGACGTTTACTACAGATCTTCGGCACGCGGCAATTTTATGTGGAGCAATTCTGTTGAGCTTAGAATGCCAGTTCTTCCTGGTGTTATTGCCTTTGACTTTTTCTTTGACGCTGTTTTAATGAAGGACAGCATCACTACGCTGACAGAAACGCAGTCTGATAACTTTTTCTTTAGCTTTGGACCTGGCTTACGCTTTTCTATACCGCAGTTTCCGCTTAGGCTCTTGTTCACAAATGTATTCCGCGTGCGAAACGGCACTGTTGTATGGGGAGAGGACGGAAAATCTAGCGGTCCTGACTGGGCATTTGTCCTTTCATTTAACTTGGTTAATTACTAGACTATAGGAGGAAATATGAAGCATATTGCAAAGCTTTTTGTGTTAATCACTGTATTTTTTCTTGCTGCAGAAAGCATTTTTTCGCAGCAAATTACAAGATTTGCGGTAATCGACACTGCGCGCATTTACTCAGCCTTAAACGGGGATTCAAAGAGCGTGCGCGACCTTGAAGCTAGGCGAGAGCGATATCAAAATGAAATACAAAAGCTTTCGGACGAAATTAAGTCGCTTAGGCAACAAAAGGTTGACGCTGAAGCCCTTGGCGAAAGGGCGAAGGCCGCTCGCCTTGAAGCGCAAATAAACACAAAAACAGATTATCTTATGAACTATTCAAAGACCAAAAACGAAGAGCTTGAAAAACTTAGGCAAAACCTAGGCGCGGACAACTCCTTTTACTCTAGGCTTTATGACCATATCCGAAGAATAGGGGAAGCTGAAGGCTATAGCATGGTTTTAAGCTTGCAAGAGGGAAATTCAATAATCTGGTATAGCCCTACTGTAGACATTACGGACAGGGTAATTAGAAGCATGCGCTCTTCAAACTAATCTAATTCTAGGAGGCGCCGCTGTGCCTGAACACACCCCAATGATGGCGCAGTACCTAAAGGCGCGCGAGGAGTGCCGCGACGCGGTGCTCTTTTTTAGGCTTGGGGATTTCTACGAA
>CAYYCW010000014.1:0-17569 GCA_964470435.1 uncultured Treponemataceae bacterium | reverse complement strand
AGAACTAACTTAGCGCTGAATTAGCTGACAGCTGGATTGTCAATTTACGGGCGCAGTATAGCCTACACTGATGAAAAGTATAGCTTGTACTGGCGAATAGTATAGTCTATGCCGCGTGACTATATAGGCTATGATATGACCTTATCATAGACAATAAGGCATCCGCCTCATACATTATAATGCGGCCGCGCGCTTGAAGCTTGGAGTACTAACTTAGCACCGAGTCCTAAGCTCTCAGCATTAACTGAGTTCTGATTACGCCTTCTGGTAAATCGGGTCAATGCTCCTCGACCTGTCGCATCCTCAGTTTTCCTCTTGCATTTAATGCCTTTTTAGGCTATGCTTAAATTGCGCATTTTTAGGAGGATGCACTATGGCTTACCTAATTTCCGAAGCCTGCACAAACTGCGCCGCCTGCGAATCTGAATGCCCTGTAGGGGCTATCAGCGAGCAAAGCGACAAGCGCTTTATTGCCCCCGACCTTTGCATAAGCTGCGGGGCATGCGAACCTGTTTGTCCGGTAGAAGCAATTTCTCCAGGCTGAGGAGCATGAGGCTTTTGCCCGGCTCAAAAGCGTGCCTTGCGCTAGGGTCGGGCTTTTAGCCCTTTGTTAAAAATGCGTTTACGGTAATAAAAAAGTGGCGTTAGTTAAGAGAATCTTAAAAGGATATAGGTCTATTTTTTCAAAGATTGCAAGCTTTTTCGCCCTTCTTGCCTTGTGTGTTGTAGTAGGCTTTATTGTTGCTTGGCCTGCATGGGAGCTTGCAAAACTGAGCCCTAGGGTTTTTACAGCGCTTTTTCTTGCGGTTGCCGTTGTTGTACTAGTTTTCTTTCTATACAAATACGTAAGGGCTTCGCTACGGATAAACAAAACCCTCTTTTTGCTTAAAACAGCGTCGCGCCTTATTTTGCTTGCAGGAATTGTAGCTTTTGTGGCGCAAACGTATTCAAGGAACATTCCAATAGCCTTTATATGCCTTGCGGCAGCTGCGCTTGCGTCAGGCTTTGTGCGCTTTGGGCTTTTTGATGCGGGAAAGGCTAAGGATAGCGGCATAAAGGATGCACTATCTTAGACAACGCGTAGAGGATGGAACATGATGAGCTCGTTTTTTAAGCTTTTAGCTCTAGTATCGCTCCTTTTCTTTTCTTTAGCCACTGCTTTGGCTGAAGGTGAAGCCGCTACCTTTTTTAGCTTTGCGCCAGAAATTGAAAACCTTTCTCACCGCGATCTCACTTTTAGGCAATACTCTGAAGATGTTAGGCGCGCTAGGATGGCCCTAGCAAGGGAGCCAACCGAAGAGCAGCTTATAGAAATGATAAGCTTTTACAAGTACCGAGCCAAAACAGGCGATGACCTTCTTGCAATTGCAGCAAGAACTTCCGTTCCATACGAAAGCATAGCTACCCTTAACAGAATCGGCAACGCAGGCGACTTGATTGAGGGGAAAATGCTTATTCTGCCTTCCATGCCTGGCATTTACATGCCGCTTAAGCCCGAAAACTCCTTTGAAGAGCTTCTTGCAGCAGACATTGCAGATTCTGCTGACGAAGGAATACGAATAGGGGGAGGCTCATTTTTGCTTTTGCCGGGACGGCAGCTTAGCGGCACGACGCGAACGTTCTTTTTGGTTAGGGCAATGCGTTTCCCGATACCTGAAGGCGTTTTAACATCTGCCTTTGGCAATAGGATAAATCCAGTTACAGGGACAAAGGCCTTTCATAGCGGAATAGATCTTGCAGCACCTCACGGAACACCGGTTTACGCGTGTGCCGCTGGCACTGTAACTGAAATAAGCTATAGCGAACTTTACGGAAACTACATTATAATAGAGCATCCAGGCGGCAGGGAAAGCCTCTATGGGCATTTAAGCGAAATAAAGGTTAGCTTGAATGAATCAGTGCTGATAGGAGCTGTTATAGGAAGCGTAGGCTCAACAGGCCAGTCAACGGGACCTCACCTTCATTTTGAAATACACGAAAACGGAATCCCGCGAAATCCGGAAGGACTGATAAGGTAAAAAAGATTTATAAGCTAAAATGAAAAAAATATACGCGTTCAAGCCGTTTATAGTTGCGGTATTCTTAGTTTTAGCTTTTAAGGCTTTTGCAAGCGAAAACATTCGCGTAACAAAAGCTTTTGAGGCGCGCATTGATTCTGCGCTTTCAAATGATGTTTCTCTTTCTATTGGATATAACGATGGCATCTTGATTGTTCTTCCTAAAGACTTAACCTTTATAAAGGCTGTAGAAATAGAGGTAAAGTTGCCCACAGCGGTCCTTAATTTTCCATCTTCTATGGCCTACGCTTTGTACACTACGCAGCATCCTGAAAGCCCTATAGAAAAGACTGTAGACTTTAGCGGGCAAAAGCTTGTAATGGAAGTGTTGCCGCCAAAAATTACCTTTACTATGCAAGTTCCCCTGCGGAAAAATCACGGGCTTAAAACAGATCCTTACACTGAAGTGCTGGCTGAAATTCCGCCTGAAAACGGCTTGCCGCTTTTCTTTAGGCTTTTGCCTATTATGAAAGGGCTTCCAGATAACTTTGAAAGAGCTTTGTTTTCAGTTAAGATTAAGCCTATTTTAGCTGATGAGGGCGGTTTGGTTTTAAGCATTGCCTTGCCTGATAACCTGGTAAACAATGGAAATATTCATGGTTCGCGGTTGAGCGTGCGTATAGACGAAAAGTCTATTCTTGAGCCTGAAAAAATGCAGCTTCTTTCGCATGGGGAGCATCATCTAGCTGTTTCTGCTGACAAGTGCCGCACGGAGGTGAGGACTTTCACAATTGAAAGGGGAAAGATTACAAGACTCTCTGTAGAAATGAAGGATGCAGCCCCTACGGTCTCCTTTGTGTCCCCTAGCAATGTACAAGTCCTGCTTGACGGTAAGCCTGTGGCCAATCCGCGCGGAATGCACAAGATTGAAACTGGAAGGCATACTGTAATGTTTTCTGTAGGGGATTTCAGCGTTCAAAGGCAATTTAGCGCGGAAGAAGGAAAGGATTATTCAGTTTCCATGATAGTGGATGCTGAAATTGTTGAATTGCAATAGCACTTGCTTTAAGAAAGCATTTAACTGGCCGATAAAAAGTACATCGGGCAGTCAGGTTCCCTCCCACCCACTGGCTTCCCGAGAGCCTGATGGCGGCCGGTATTTTTATACCGGCTCTTTTTCCTCTCCTTTTGTATTGCAGTAAAACTTTTATTGCAGTAAAGTCAAAAATGCTATATTATTGAAGCATGTCCGTAATACGAAGAAGGCTTACTGCCTTTGTATGCATTATGCTTCTTTTGGGAGCTGTTACTGCAGGCTCTGTACTGGGATTTTCGCTTGCAGCTACTGTCAACCTTAAAAACACAGAAAACTTTACAGACTTTTCCCCTGCCCTTCCAACAAAGATTTTAGACATTAGCGGCGAAGTCATAACGGAGTTTGCATCTGAAGAAAAGCGTGAGCTTATCTCTCTTGACGAAATCCCTGACCACATGATTTATGCCCTCATAACTAGGGAAGACAAGGATTTTTACAAGCATGGCGGATTTAGCATTAAAGCTATAGTAAGGGCGGTGTACGGCTTGGCTAGCGGAAAGTCCTTAGGCGGCGGAAGCACAATTACGCAGCAGCTTGCGGGCACGCTCTACCTTGACAGGTCTGAGCGCACAATTTCTAGAAAGGTTAAGGAGCTTTGGTGGGCGCTTCAGCTTGAGCGCAGGTATTCTAAGGATGAAATACTTGAGCTTTATTTGAATAAAATGTATTTCGGCGGAGGAACGTATGGAGTTGAAGCGGCTTCAAGGTTTTACTTTGGGCATTCCGCTTCAGAAATTACGCCAGCGGAAGCTGCAATTTTAGTTATACAGCTGTCAAATCCTGCATACTATAATCCTTTCAATTACCCCAACAGGGCAATGGATAGGCAACGTGACGTGCTTGCGCAGATGGTTGGTGCAGGCTACCTAGAGCAAGAGGAGGCTGAAAGCTCCTTTGACGATTACTGGGCGGATTTTGACTACACGCGCACCGCGGCTTCTGTTTGGCTTAATAGGGAAGACAAGGCTAGGTGGTTTTCAGAATATGTGCGCAGGCAGCTTGAGCAAATGATGTACGGGACAATGGACTTGTATTCCGGAGGCTACACTGTACATACTACGCTAGACCTTGCGCACCAGAAGGCGGCTGAAGAGGTGATGGCTGAATACATTGCAATAGCCAACAGCCGCTTTTACGAGACAAGCTCTTCTAGGTTTGCGCAAGGGGATAAATACGCGGAAATTGCGCAAATGATAGCCCTTGTGTTTAATTTTCCTGGCCTTGACGTTTCTGCAGAGCGACTTTATGTGAAGTCCATTTCAAGATACAAAAACTCAATAAATGCTATAACGGACATGGCAAGCCTTCTCTTTGGGCTTGACTCCCTTAAGTCGGCGGCAAACATATCAAACTCCTCCTCGCAGCAAATGCAAGCAAGAACCACTGTTGAAGGCGCCCTTGTTACGATAGACAATGATTCAGGCTACATAACAGCCCTTGTAGGCGGAAGCGAGTTTAGCGAATCGAACCAAATTATAAGGGCAACGCAAGCCTATGTTCAGCCTGGGAGCGCCTTTAAGCCATTAATTTATTCGGCAGCCCTTGACACGCGTAAATACACGGCGGGCACAATGATGAATGACACGCCGGCTGTTTTCTACAATGAAAGCGGAGTGCCGTACACCCCACTTAATTTCCGGGGAGAATGGAAGGGTACTGTCCTTTTATGGGAAGCTTTGGCGACTTCCATGAATGTGCCTACTGTGCGCCTTCTTGACGGAATAGGCTTTGACGCAGCAATTGAGCGCGCCGCAGCTCTCTTGGGCTACACTGACAAGGAAGACATTAAAAGGGTTTTCCCGCGCGTTTACCCGCTCGCGCTAGGTGTAATCAGCATAACACCAATGCAGATGGCAAAGGCATACGCTGTTTTTGCAAACCAAGGAAAGGAAGTGACTCCTATTGCAATACGTTCTATAGAAGATAGGCATGGCAGGGTAATTATCGACCTTGAGCAGGAGCTTCGCCTTGAACAGAGAAAAAAGGGATCTTCAGCGCAAATTATAAGCCCGCAAAACGCTTACCTTATGACTAACCTTCTTAAAAACACCTTTACGTCAGGTACGCTAGGAAATGTTTACTGGAGCGGGCAACTTGCATACAGGGATGCAAGCGGTAACAGTTACAGAATTCCCGCAGGCGGAAAAACAGGCACAACACAAAACTGGAGAGACGCGTGGGCTATAGGATACACCCCGTATTACACTACAGCTATCTGGTTTGGCTTTGACAGACCTGGATATTCCCTTGGCTTGCGTTCTACAGGCGCTACCCTTGCAGCTCCTGCATGGGGCAAGTACATGGATAAGGTTCATGAGGGCTTGCCGTACAGGGACTTTATCAAGCCGCAGTCAGGCCTTGTTGAGCTTGCAGTGTGCAGCAAGTCAGGGCTTTTGCGCACAGGGGAATGCTCTGACGGCTCTGTAACGCTAACCTATCTTGAAGGCACGCAGCCCGCGCAATACTGCGACTATCACAGCAAGAGCGCAACCTTAAAACGCACAGCGGTTGAAAGGCTTCAAAACGAAGCATATAGGTCAGGATCAGGCTATTCAGGCATGTCAGGGGATCTTTTAATTGATTCTGATATTTTTGATGATCCCGCTCCAAGCAGGAGAGCTCAGTCAACTATAAGGCGGCGCGGCAGAAGCGGTTCTCTATGGAATAGAAGCCGCAGAGGACAATCTAATGCAGCTGAGCAGCAAGCAACGGAAAGCGCGCGGGAACAGACAGAGGATTTTGCGCCGTCCTCTTTTACCTCCCCAGAAGCGCAAGGATCGGAAAACTTAGCTCCATCACCTACATCTGACCAAAGTACTGAAAGCACAAGCTCAGAAGAACCTACGCTAAATTTTAGCCAATTTCTAGATTAATGCTTTAAGGGGAGCTAGAATGAATATTCCGGTAAACTCCATCAAGGTAAAAAAGCGCGTTAGAAGCGGCACAGGCGACATTCAAGCGCTTATGGAAAGCATTAAGCGCTACGGTCTTATCAATCCAATAACCGTAAACGAAAAAAATGAGCTTATAGCGGGAGAAAGGCGACTTAGGGCAGCAATTCACTTAGGCTGGGCTACAATTCCAGCCGTTGTGATAAGTGGGCTAGACCCTGTTGTAGAGCTTGAAATGGAAATAGAAGAAAACGTTCAGCGCGCTGAGTTTTCTGAAGAAGACCTTGTCAGGGCATACATGAAGCTCAATAAAATGAAAAACCCCAGTTTTTTTGCAAAGCTTTTCCAGTCAATAATGGTGTTTTTCAAAAAGCTTTGGGAATGCATTATGCGGATTTTTAAGAAAGACAAGGCGGAAAATCATTAAAATCTCTGATGTTGCAAGAAAAAAAAGTTTAATATTTTCTTTTGAAATTTTCCCTCCCAAAAAGATGAGCGGCCTTGAAAGCGTATTTGAATGCGCTGACAGCCTTTGCCGCTTTACCCCTGACTTTATTAGCGTAACCTACGGCGCGGGCGGCGGCACATCTGCAAACACAGTAAAAATTGCCTCGCGCGTAAAGGAAAACGGCATTACAGCGCTTGCACACCTTACTTGCCTTTCTTCAACGCGGGCAAAGGTAAGGGAAGTGATAGCCAACCTTAAGGCAAACGGAATAGAAAACATTCTTGCGTTGCGTGGAGACAAGCCAAGCGACTCCAATTTTATGCCCTCAAATGACTTCCATTTCGCCTCTGAGCTTATAGCGGAAATCAGGGAGCAAGGAGAGTTTTGCATAGGAGGCGCTTGCTACCCTGAAGGGCATCCTGAAAGCGGAAACCGTGCAAAAGACTTAGAACACTTAAAAGCCAAAGTTGACGCGGGTTGCTCCTTTTTAACAACGCAGATGATCTTTGACAACTCCATGCTTTACAGCTTTATTTCCCGCGCTAGAAAGGCAGGAATAAGCGTGCCGATTTTTGCAGGCATAATGCCAGCAACAAATGCTGAGCACCTTAGGCGCATGATTGACCTTTCAAACGCGTATCTTCCGCCTAAGTTCCTATCCCTTGTAGACCGCTTTGCAAAGGCTCCCGATGCAATGGAGCAAGCGGGCATTGCATACGCTACAGACCAGATTATCGACTTAATTGCAAATGGCGTGGATGGTATTCACATCTACGCCATGAATAAGCCTGCCGTAATAGAAAAGATAGTAGGGAATATCTCTGCCATACTGGAAGCGGCAAGATGCGCGTGCTAAGAAAACACTGATACTCAGCTAAAATGGCCGCAGGAGTCAAGGGATTTTCAGAAAATGCAATAATGCTTGTCGATTATTGGCTTGAGGCTAGCTGATTCGGTGTAATGTTTGCTCCTGAAAGGTTGCCTTTAAGCTGTCGCCTGTGTTTCCTCCATGCAGCCAAAGTTCCTTGCTAGTCTGGCGCGGCATCCATCTGCTTGCTAGATCCTAGCGTTGTCAGCTGTTGTCTAGTATCTGATAACTGGATAGCACCATCTCATCGATGGAGAACTTTTAGTGTGTGAGATAAAACAGGAAGCTATTTTTCATTCGCAAGCTCTATATGCTTATGCGCTAAAGCTAGTAGCTATTGACTAACCGCCTCTTGTTTTACTTCACAGGCTCCAAACTCTAGCTAAAGTGAGCGCAATGCTTCAATTAAGGCTGATGGTGAAAGTCCCCAAGTGGCGGCGGCGGTGCGGGAAGAAAGCGCGTGCGCAAGGGATGCTGATATTGCGGCCTCAAGCGGCGAAAAGCCTTGGGCTAATAGGGCACATATTAGGCCTGCAAGGACATCGCCTGTGCCGCCCTTTGCAAGGGCAGGGCTTCCTAGCGGGTTGGCGTAAATCTGGACGCGCTCGTTGGGCATGGGGCAAAAGCCTATTACGGGAATTGCACCCTTTGCAACTAGAACAACTCCTGGAAAGGATGCGCAAAACTCTCTTGAAAGGGAAAATCTTCTTTTTACGGCTTCTTCTGCGCTAATATCGGCAAGGCTGCAAATTTTTAGGAGTGAGGCAAACTCCTTTGGATGCGGAGTAAGGACAAGGCCGAATGGCCGTTTTTGTAAAAGGCTTAAAAGGCCTCTCCAACTAAAAAAATCAGCGTCAAGCACAGCGGGCGTATTGGGATTTTCTGCAATTATACTTGCAACCTCTTCAAACGCGGCTTCTGCCAAATTGCTGTCTTCTTCTGAAGGAAGCAGACCCATTCCAGCAGAAAATGCTGTAGCGTTTTTTGGCGGTGTGTTAGAAAGCATTAGCTCAAAAGGCAGTGCAAAGCGCTCAAGGGCCTGCGCAGTATACGCGGCGGCTGGCACAAGCGTTGAAAGCCCGCTTCCAAAGGCAGACGCCGCAAGAGCTGCAGTTATGGTAGCTCCTGGCTTTCCCCCGCAAAAGACAACGCTATGCCCGAATGTGCCCTTGTGCACATTGCGCTTGTCTCTAACAGGAAGGCTGAGGTCGGATTCTTCAAGAAGCATAGCATCCTCTTGTGCAAGGGAAGTGAAAGCTGCCTCGCTAACGCCTAGTGAAGCTGTTGTAATTTTTCCTGTAAGGTCTGCTGCAATGTCAGTAAACAATGCTTCTTTAAGGGCACCCATGCACACGGTTAAGTCAGCGCAAAATGAGGTATCCTTTCCGCCTAACCCTGAAGGCACATCGCAAGCAATCTTAAAGGCGGGCGCTCCCGCCGGGCTTTTAAGGCTATTCATAGCCTCTATTAACCCCTTGGTTTGGGCATCTAGCGCGCCTGAAAAGCCGCTTCCAAAAAGGCAGTCAACAAGGATATCCGCGCTCTCAAGTGCGGAAACAAGGCGCACGCCGCAAGCTAGCGCCCTTTCGCGCTGTTTTATGCCAAGTTCGGTTTTGGGCGGCCTAGCTTCAAGGATCGCCACTGAAAACTCATTGCTGCAAGCAATTCTTCTTGCAAGGGTGTATCCGTCAGCCCCATTGCCGCCGCTTCCCGCCACAATAAGAATAAGCGACTTTTGCGAACTAGCAGCGTTTTTCCTTATTTTGCAAGCATGAAGGCAAACCGCTTTTTCAAGGGCAGCTGCGGCGTTTTCCATTAAAATTTCTTCAGAAAGCAAAAATGAGCTGAGAGCCTTTTTGTCAAGGCTTTGGGTTTCTATAAAGATTTTTTTCATAAGCCAAGCCTGCTTTGTCTAGCAGAGGATTGCTGTATGTTGTTAAGGGAAACGCCTTGCTTATTCTAGCGCTATCCTAAAATCCCTATACACAATACGGGGATTTTCCGCCTGTATTTCAATCTTTGATCTTGCAGGAGGAGCTGCAATGGGAAATGACCCAATGTCAAATGAGGCGCCTTCAAGCGTGTAAAGCCCGTGTCTGTCTTGAATTACAAGCTCGCCGTTAATGTCATGCATTACAACGCCGCGGTCAAGCATGTAGCCAAGAAGAAGGCTTTCGCTCCATTCAGGAATTTTCGCCTGAATAACGACTTTTGCATCATCCACGCTTTTGCCGCTTTGTGAAGCATCTAAAAACGAAAGAGACGCTCCACTGTCAAATTTTATTGTAAACGAGCCTTCATCTTGCTCAAAGGAGCGCATTGTTAAAGGAATTGCTCTTTTTTCATGTGTAACTGCAATAACTGGGGTGTTTTTATCTATGAAGAATGTAACGCCGTCTGTCGATACAAAAAGAGGATGCAGTGGTTGTCTTGTGCCGTTTTCTTCAAGGGTTTCTATTCCGTTGATTTTAACGGCTCCTTTGTGTAAAATGAATATGTTTTCGTCTGAAAGCTGCAACAAAATAATGGCAAAAAAAGCAGCTAAATACACGGCAAGCGTTATTATAATACGCCTAGTAAAATGCACTACCATAGGACTTTCAGTGTATCTGAAATTAATGGCATAAATCAATATTTACAATAAAAATAGCGATTAAATTTAAATTTAATTGAAACTTTTAAGTATAGTGGGGATATCTAAAACATGAAAAAAACTGAAGTTTTGCCTCGTTCTTTTTTATTTGCGCTTTTAGTAATTTTTATGGCAAGCGCCCTGCTGTTGCCTGCAAACACGCAACAAGGTGCTTCGCCGCGCAATCGCAGTACTATTGCAGGGCAGGGACAACGCAGAGGGCAAGCGGTATCTGAAGACTACGCTTTTGCTGAGCGTATTAGGGGTCTTCTTAACAAGGGCGATTTTAAGGGAGCTATTGCCGCCTTTGATTCTCTTCCAGAAGAAAAGGCTTCTTCCTTGGAAATGCAAAAATTGAAGCTTTCAGTCGTTGTTTCATCGGGCGACACAAAGGCTGCCTCCCAACTTGCGGCCTCCATTGAGGCTAAGCATGGCTTGGACACTGAAGTGCTTTTCGCTCGCGCGGTTATTGCCCTTGCGGAAAATAAGAGCCAAGAGCGAGAAAGGCACCTAAAGAAAATCCTTGAAATAGACCCAAAAAACCTGGAAGCACTGCTTATGCTTGGCGAGGATTCCATGTCAAAAAAATCCTATGGAGACGCCGTCAAGTGGTATTCGCAAGCCTTGTCCATTGACAAGGGAAATGCAGGAGCTTACAGAGGGCTTGCTCATGCCTATTACCTTCAAGGAAAGATGAAAGACGCAAGAAGGACGGTTGACAGTGCAATTGCAGCAAACCCAAAGGATGCAGCCCTTTTAGCTGAAAGCGCGCTCATATACTTTGAAGAAAAGAAATTGCCCGCCGCCTTGGAAGAAATGCGCAAAGCGCTAGCCATTGATTCTAGCGTGTCTTCGTACTGGAGCCATTATGGTGTTATGCTTGTGCGCGCGTCAAAGCTTCCCGAAGCTCGCAAGGCCTTAACTGAGGCTATTCGGCTTAATCCTCAAAACGCCTTTCCGTATCTTTACCGCTGCGGCGTGAATGACACGCTTGGCTACATAGATGAGGCTATATCTGACTATCGCTTTGTATACAAAAACTATCCTCAGTATTATTTTGCAGCAGAAGGTTTAGGCACTCTATTGTGGATTAAGGGAGATTATGCAGGCGCTAAAGATGCGTTTTCGCAAGCTTTTCAATATAAAAAGGACAATCTCTCTTATGCGCTAATGTATACGCTTTGCTGCTATAAGCTTAAGCAAAATGATGAAGCCAAGAGCTTTATAGGCAAATTCATGAACACGCTTAACAAGACATCAACTGAATATTTCCTTTGCCGCCTCTTTTATGATCTGACAGGTGACAACGATGTTACCTCAAGGGTTTCACGACATAATGATGAAGGGGAAAGATCCAAGCTACAGTTCTATCTTGCTGCATACTATGACATTTTGAAAAGCGAATCCTCCCTTGCTAAAAAATTATACGCGGAAGTTGCAAGCGAGCCAGAAATGTCCTTTTTTGAGCACAAACTTGCAAGTGCAGCCATTGAAAAGACTTCTACGCGCACCGGGCTTTCTCAAGGCGCAGGCAGAAGGCCTAGATGACAGAAGAAAGGGATTCCGCAGAAAACAACGCGCCGTCCTTAACGCGGCGCGTTTTAGCGGGCGGTCGCGAAATTGTGCTTGCAGGAACAGCGCATATTTCGCAAGCAAGCGCTGATGAAATTTCTGCCCTCATTGCGGCGGAAAAGCCTGATAGGGTTTGTATTGAGCTTGACAATGACCGCCTGCGCTCCCTCCAAAATGAAAAGGCGTGGCAAGAGCTAGATATTGTAAAGGTGCTTAAAGAAGGCAAAGGCTTTATGCTTCTTGCAAATCTCGCCCTTTCTTCCTTTCAAAAGCGCATGGGCGAAGGCGTTGGCGTAAAGCCTGGCTCTGAAATGAAAAGCGCGCTTGACGCAGCTTCCGCCCAAGGCATTCCCTGCGTGATGGCTGACAGGCCAATACAGGTTACGCTTGCTCGAGCTTGGGCAAAAAATAAGCTTTCTGGAAAGGCAAAGCTGCTTTCAGCGCTTCTTTCAGGCGTTTTAAGCCGCGAGGAGATAACGAAAGAAGAAGTTGAAAGCCTTAAAAGCCGAAGCATTATGGATAACATGATGGAAGAGTTTTCACAATATCTTCCAGGCGTTAAGGAAGTTTTAATTGATGAGAGGGATAGGTTTCTTGCATCTAAAATATGGGAAGCGGGTAGCGGAAAGACGCTTGCGGTGCTTGGCGCGGGTCACCTTAACGGCACAGAGCTTTGGATAAAAAAAATAGCTTCGGGCGAAGCGTCCTGCGATGTTTCAGACATTGCTTCTGTGCCGCCAAAAAAATCCTCTGCCAAGCTAGCGGGCGCCATAATCCCACTCCTTATTCTGCTTTTAATAGCGGCGGGCTTTTTTACGGGAGGTGTGGGCACATCAACCGCAATGCTTGTGCGCTGGCTTTTGTGGAATGGCTCGCTTGCAGCTGCAGGAAGCCTTGCCGCGCTTGCGCATCCTATTACACTGCTTGTTTCCTTTGTAGGCGCACCCATCGCCACAATTAACCCATTTATAGGCGTGGGCCTTTTTGCAGGCCTTTGCGAAGCTACTGTGCGCAAGCCGCGCGTAAAGGACATGGAAAGCCTTTCTTCTGACATAGCAAGGTTTTCAGGCTTTTACAAGAATAGGATAGCCCGCGTGCTGCTTGTGTTTTTTCTTTCAAGCTTAGGCGGAGTTGTTGGCAACATAATAGCGGTTCCTGCCCTAATTGCAGAGTTATTGTAAAAAAGCTATTAGCTCTTAGCTTTGGGGAGAGGCAAGAATCCAGCTATAGGCACATGGCTATTAGCTAAAAGCTATTGGCTATTGAGTCCAAATTCCATGACATAAACCTTGCTAATGTTGTATCATCATGAGCTATGAATCAGGATGAGGTAAAGGAAATTCTTTTAAGTGTTGAAAAAAGCGCTTCTAGCTTTTCTGTTGTGTTTTCAGGAAAAAAAAGCGCTAAGGTTAACGGGCTTTACAAGCCTTCTACAAAAGAAATACTTTTGCATAACAAGAACTTTGAAAACGATAACCAGCTTATATACACGGCTATACACGAATACGCTCATCATCTTATTTGCGAAGCTTCAGGAGGCGAGCTTTATGGCCGTCACCACACTGTAGCGTTTTGGGCGCGCTTTCACGGCCTTTTGAAAAAGGCTGAAGATGCTGGCCTTTATTCTATCGGCATAGATTCATCGCCTGACTTAGCTGCGCTCACCGCTGAAATAAAGGAAAAATGCCTTGCAGCAAACGGCAAGCTTATGCGCGAGCTGGGAACTCTTTTAGGAAAGGCTAGAACGCTTTGCGCTGAAGCTGGCGTGCGCTATGAAGACTACATAGACCGAGTTTTGCGCATTCCGCGCACAACAGCTAGAGGTGCTGAGCGCGTTGCTGCTTTAAGCATTGACCCTGCTATGGGCTATGACGCAATGAAAATTGTTGCAGCGCAGCGCTCATCCGAAAAGCGCGCGGAAGCTGGAAGGCTAATTGCAGAAGGTGAAAGCCCTGATTCTGTAAAGAAAGCTTTAACGCAGGGTAAAAATGAAAAAGCTTCACCGCGCGAAAAGCTTATCAAGGAAAAGGAAAGCCTTGAAAAAGGTATAGCTAGAATGACAACTCGCCTTGAGCACATTGAGCAAGCCCTTGCTTCCATGCAGTAGATTGCTGCAAGCTCTTCAAGGGACTGGTTTTTTAAGCCGATAGTCAAGGCAGAAAAAAAGCGTTTTTATTCATATTTTATTCTTTAAGGACTTAAAGTGAAATACTATAAAGCTATTCTTTTTGTGTTTTTAGCAGGCGTTTTGCTATTCTTTTCGTTTTCCGCTGAAAAGAAGCTTCCATCTTCTTCTTTGCGCTCAGCGCCAAGCATAGCGAAAGAAACCTCATCGCTATATAAGCCTATTTTCCCTGATATGCTTAATATGGATAAGTTTACTGCCTCAGCAAAAGAAAACCAGCGGCTCTATGCTGTTCCTGCAAAGGAAGAAAGCTTGCGCCTTTCTGAGACAGATGACTCAAAGCTTCCTTCAATTCTTCTAAATAACGACATTTTTGCCCTCTACGGAAAGCCAGGCGCTTACACAATGGGAATACTTGGCCAATATTCACTTGATAAAATAGAAGAGGTGATGAATGGCTTTGTAGCACTTTATGACTCTGCTAACGGCCAGCGAGGAATTATTCCTGCCTTTTATATTATATACGGAACTTGCTGGCCAGGCGGTGAAATTGGCATTTTAAGCGAGACTGTGACGCGCGAATACATTGACTTTGCGGCTAAGCGCGGTTGGCTTGTATTCCTTGATCACCAAATAGGTCGTTACAGCGTGGAAAGTGCTGTTGAAAAGCTATTGCCCTGGCTTAAATACGACAATGTTCACCTTGCCCTTGACCCCGAATGGCATACAGACAAGCCTATGAGAGAAATAGGCTCTGTAACAGCAGACGAGCTAAACAAAGCGCAACAAATGATGCAAGACTACATTATCAAGAACAATCTGCCGAACCGCAGAATGCTAATTGTGCATCAGTTTAAGCCTATGATGATTAGAAACCGCGATGCTGTAAGAAGCGACTTTGAACTTGTAAAGCTCATACACTGCGCAGACGGCTTTGGCGCGCCACATGTAAAAAAAAGCACATATGCTTCAAATGCCCAAGCTAAAAACATGCCGCTTAAATCGTTTAAGCTTTTTCTAAAGCCTACTATTGAAGGCGCGGGCTATGATAACCCGCTTATGACCCCAGAAGAAGTATTGTCTCTTAACCCGCGTCCTTACTTGATTATGTATCAGTAAAGGCCATTGTCTTGCCGTCTAGCACCACAGGTGACTTAAAAATGCTAAATCAGAGTAAATGTGCCTGTGGCGCGCGAAAAAAAAATAAAAAAATTTTTTTAAATCATTAAAGATAAAAAAACTTAAGCCGATACATTAAACACGGGGTTAAAAACCCGTCCCGTCCGGTTGCAGCTGCCCGAACGGTGTCCGAATTCTCTAGGTGAAAACCTTAGAGGATCCGGTTAATTTGATATATCGGCAGGGATGCCGCGGCAGTGTAAAAACAGCCGGAAATCGCCAAAGGAGTAGCACTATGATTATCAATCACAACCTGAGTGCTATGTTCGCGCAGAGGACCCTAGGTGAAACAAACCTTGGAACCAGCAAGAACATAGAAAAACTTTCTTCAGGTATGCGCATTAACCGCGCAGGGGACGACGCTTCAGGGCTTGCCGTATCAGAAAAGATGCGCAGCCAGATTCGCGGTCTAAATCAGGCAAATACCAACGCACAAAACGGTATTTCGTTTATCCAGGTAACGGAAGGTTATCTGCAGGAAACTGTAGACCTTATCCAGCGCATCCGCGAATTGAGCATTCAGGCCTCAAACGGTATTTACAGCGCAGAAGATCGCATGATGATTCAGGTTGAAGTATCTCAGCTTATTGCTGAGGTCGACAGGGTAGCAAGCCATGCACAGTTTAACGGCATGAACTTGCTTACAGGAAGATTCGCCCGCGAAACAGGAGAAAACGTGGTTACAGCGTCAATGTGGTTCCACATTGGAGCGAACATGGACCAGAGGACAAGGGCTTATATTGGTACAATGAGTGCCGCAGCACTTGGACTTCGCAATCTTGGGGATGAGACAATCATGACCCTTGAAACTCCTGACAGCGCCAACCGCGCTATTGGCACACTTGATGAGGCTATCAAGGTCATCAACAAGCAACGCGCGGACTTGGGTGCTTATCAGAACCGCCTAGAATTTACTATGCGCGGTTTGCAAGTTGGTGCTGAAAATACCCAGGCTGCTGAGTCAAGGATCAGGGATACGGATATGGCAAAAGAGGTTGTTGAGTTCACAAAGAATCAGATCCTCACACAGTCCGGCACCGCTATGCTTGCTCAGGCAAACCAGGTAACTCAGAGCGTTCTAAACCTTCTTCAATAGCGGTAACGCAACTTTCCTGTAATAGGACGGAGGCTCATTTCAGCTTGAGTGGGATTTCCATAAAAGCTGGAGTGGGCTTTTTTTTTACTTTCAAGGTCTATATAAGCTATAAATCTGCTATACTTTTCGCATAATCATGAACTACGACTACTTAATAATAGGCTCAGGGCTTTACGGCGCAACATTTGCGTATCTTGCACACAAAAGCGGCAAGAACTGCCTTGTTGTTGAGCGTAGGGCGCACACGGGCGGCAACGTTTACTGCGAAAGCGTTGAAAACATCAACGTGCACAAGTACGGCGCTCACATCTTCCACACGAACAGCAAGGAGGTGTGGGATTTTGTATCATCGCTTGTGGAGTTTAACCGCTACACAAATTCGCCATTAGCAAACTATCGTGGAAAACTCTTTAATCTTCCATTTAATATGAACACGTTCTACCAAATGTGGGGCGTTAAAACCCCTGATGAGGCGCGTGCAAAGATTGAAGAGCAGCGAAAGGAAGTATGCATAGAAGCCCCCGCAAATCTTGAAGAGCAAGCCGTATCGCTTGTGGGGCGCGACATCTATGAAACACTTATTAAGGAATACACGGAAAAGCAGTGGGGACGCAGTTGCCGCGACTTGCCTGCTTTTATTATAAAGCGGCTTCCTGTGCGCTTTACCTTTGATAACAATTACTTTGATGACGCTTTCCAAGGCGTGCCAAAGGGCGGCTACAATAAGCTCATTGACGCGCTGCTTAAAGGAATTGAAGTGCGCGTTAATTGCGACTTTTTTGCACACAAGGATGAGTTAGTGCCATTAGCGGCTCGCCTTGTTTTTACAGGACGCATTGATGAGTACTTTAGCTTTTGCTTTTCTCCCCTTGCGTACCGCAGCTTGCGATTTGAAGAGGAGCTACTGCCTGTGCAGAATTGGCAGGGTAACGCTGTTATTAACTACACAGGCGCGGATGTGCCTTACACGCGCGTTATAGAGCATAAGCACTTTGAGACTGAAAGCCCCGCGTGGGAGCGGCCTATTACCGTCATCTCGCGCGAATACCCTGCGGAATGCACCGGAGATATGGAAGGCTTTTACCCTGTAAACGACGCTGAAAACTCCGCGCTATACCAAAAATACAAAGAGCTTGCCGATAAAGAGAGCAGCGTTCTGTTTGGCGGGCGGCTTGCAGAATACAAATACTATGACATGGATGATGTAATCGCTAAGGCTATTGCCGACTTTAAGAAGGAAGAAAGGCGGCAAAACGCTCATTAATAAGGGAAGAAACTATGCGTGTAAAACTCAATGGCTCAAATTTGAAGATACTCATTTGCTGCCACAAGCCCTGCAGTTTGCCTGAAAACCCTGACGGCATATTTTTGCCTATTTTTGCAGGAGCCGCTTTAAGCGACAGCGCAATTGTGGAAGAAGAGGTGCAAAGGTGGCAAAAGGGCTTAAGTGTCGGCGCAAGAGACGATATGCTTAACGGAGCGCCTTGCGACAACATTAGCGGCAAAAACAAGAGCTTTTGCGAGCTAACCGCAATATACTGGGCATGGAAGAATATCAAAGCGCTCTACCCTAACTTGGAATACATTGGCGTAAACCACTACAGGCGCTACTTTAGCTTTGACAGGAACGTCTTGTTTTCTGACTTAGTCTATTTGCCTGAAGAC